>DASXTX010000138.1:0-17512 GCA_036505195.1 Actinomycetota bacterium | reverse complement strand
TCGGCGACGTGCCCGAGCCACGTCCCCTCCCTCAACCGCTCGCCGAACCCGCCACGGCGGCCGAGGGAGCACGAGTGCTCGGCGATGCCCGGGAGCATCTCCACGAGACCGTCGACGAAGCCCGGGATCGTGTTCGACGGCCAGTCCTCGAGCGCGCCGAGATCGACGAGCAGCCGGATCGCGGGGTCGTACGACCAGTAGTTCGGACCCCGGAACACCTGGGTCTCGACCACCTTCAGGTCGGGCGCGAGGGGACGCTTGTCCGCCGCCGACTCGTCCTTGGCCCGCCGGCGGTCCGCTCGCGAGCGGGTCCGGCTGTCGCTCACTCCGAGGCCTCGCGTTCCACGCCGGGCGCCTCGGCGAGCAGCGTGCGGCCGCGCAGATCGAACCAGGAGCCGTTGGGCAGCGAGTGCACCACCGCGCCCGAGACCATGATCGGGCGGTGGCCCTTGGCCTGGTGGGCGTCGGTCTGCACGCGAGAACCGTCGAGCACCGTCACGGCGCCCTTGCCGACCACCTCCATCGTTCGATCGGCGTACACGATCGCGCTCGTGTCCTCGTCCAAACCGATGCCGAGCAACGACGGCGACTGCGCGATCACGGCGAGCAGCCTCCCGAACCGGCCGCGCTGCTCGAAGTGTTGGTCGACCACGACGCCCTGCAGCACGCCGAGCCCCGCGGCCAGCTGCGCCATCCGCTGCTTGGGGGTCTCGCCCGCGCGGCCGAACGCCATCATGTGCGTCGCCATCGCGCTCGCGCCGGCGGAGGTCCCGGCGAGCACCGCGCCGCGGTCGTGGGCCCGGTGGATCGCATCGGCGAGGCGGGTACCGGCGACGACCGAGGAGAGGCGGAGCTGGTTCCCGCCCGTGAGGAAGATCGCGGTCGCGTCGTGCAGGCCGGCGGCGAGCGCGGGGTCCTCGGCCTCGGACCGCTCCTCGGGGCGCAGGCCGGTCACGCGGCCGATCCCGAGACCCTCGAACAGCTCCCGGTAGCGCTCGGTGGCGACATCGCCGAGCGAGGAGGCGGTCGCGATCACCACGACGTGGCCCTCGGGCCCACCGGCGAAGGCCGCGAACCGCGACAGGATCAGCTTGTCCCGGCCCTTGTCCTCGGCGCCCCCGATCAGCATGACCGGTCCCGCGCCGCCGAGGGCGCGAAGCGCGGGTCCGGGTTCGGGAGCGGGGGTCACGGTGCGAGGAAGTGTAGCCCTCGGCGTGCGCCGGTCATCGTTTCAGGTCCGGGTCGGCGGTCGGCGCTGGGGGTCAGTGCGCCGACCGAACGCTCCGCTCGGGATCGCCGGGCGGGCGCAGGACCAGCCGGTCGTGCGGTTCGACCACGTCGACCGTGCCCTCGAGCCCCGACGCCACCCACAGCTCGAAACCGTGCTCGGTCACCAGCTCGTCCCCGTCCTCGCGCTCGTCCGTGAGGTCGAACGCCACGCCGTCCCCGGTCCGATGCATCCGAACGGTGGCGGCGGCGTTGAACCTGCGGGCGGCCTCGTGTGTGCGTTGAAGGATCTCGATGGCCCAGTCCGTGAACTCGAGCGTCACGCGATCATCGTACGAGGCCGGGACCCGACGACCTGGCTAGAGCCGCAAGGGCCGGTCGCGCTGGTCGCTCCCGGATCGGCGGTCGCCGTCCTCGCGGGAGTCACGGCCGAACGCCACCGCGGCCACCCACAGCAACGCTACGACGAGGACCGTCAGCACGATCCCTACCGACCCCATCAGGCCACCCCTCGCAGCAAGCGGAAGCCGGCGCTCACGAGTCGAGCACCGACGGCCGCCCGGATCGCGTCCCGACGCCGTCGCATCCGCCGCTCGCGGCGACCACCCCGCGCGTCGTCGCGCAGGGACGCGGCTCGGATCCGACCCATCTCGCCGAAGATCGACGGTGTGAGCATCCGTGCACCTCCCTTTTTCTTGAGCCCTTGTCTCGGCCCTTCCCGATCGGCGCCACCGACCGGCGTAACCTGCCACGGAAGCTATATCGGTTAGCGTAACTTGTCAACCGATTTCGGCGGTGTACACTCGGAGGGTCATGGCCGCCTTCGACTTCTCGCCGCACGGGGACACCCCCCTGGCACCCGGAGACCTCGAGCTCCTCCAGCGGTTCCTCAACCTGCACGTCCACGACGCCGAGGGAACGCACCTCGAACCCCCCGCCGAGCAGATCCGCGGCTTCCTCGTCGAGCGGAACCTCCTCTCGGAACAGGAACGCTTCACCGACGCCGACCGTGAGACCTACCTCGGGCTCCGGGACGCGATCCGGAACCTGATCCTGGCCGGCGACGACGAGCCGGTCTCGGCGCGGGACGCGGGCGTGCTCGACCGGATCGGGCTCGCGTCCGGCCTGCACCCGCACTTCCACGCCGCGCACGCTCCCACCCTGGAGCCGAAGGGCACGGGCGTGGCGGCGGCGTACGGCGCGATCGTCGCGATCGCGTTCGTGAGCGCCTTCGACGGGAGCTTCGACCACCTCAAGCTCTGCGCCGACGAGACCTGCCGTTCGGTCTTCTACGACCGTTCGAAGAACCGCTCGGGACGCTGGTGCTCGATGTCGACGTGCGGCAACCGGGCGAAGGTTCGCGCCTGGCGGGAGCGCCAGCGGGCGGACGGGTGACCTCGCTCGACCTGCGTCTGCGCGGTCCCGGCGGCGAACCCGTCGACCTCGTGCGGACGCTCAACTCCCACGGGTTCGTCGACCTGCCTCCGATGCGTCCCTCGGCCGACTACCGGACGGTCGAGCTCACGCTCCGAGCCGGTCGCGGGCGCCCGCGGACGGTGCGGATCAAGGCCGGTCGCGCGGGGCACGCCATGGTCTCGATCCTCGGGCCCCCGGCGTCGGAGCGAACGACGGCCCAGCTCGCCGCGACGGTCCGTCACGTCCTGCGCCTCGATGCCGACCTCTCGGCGTTCTACGAGGCCGCGTCCGGCGACCCGGATCTCGCGTGGGTGACGACGGGGGCGGGCCGCATGGTCCAGAGCCCGACGGTGTTCGAGGACTTGGTCAAGACGATCTGCACCACCAACTGCACGTGGTCCGCGACCACGCGGATGGTCCATGCCATCGTCGAGCACCTCGGCGAACGGGCGCCGGGCGCGGAGCCGCACGGCCCGTGGGGCCGAGCCTTCCCGACACCGGCCGCGATGGCCCAGGCCGGCGAGTCCTTCTACAAGGACGTGGCGCGCACGGGGTATCGCGGCGCGTACCTGCTGCAGCTCGCGCGTTCGGTCGACGACGGGAAGCTCGACCTGGAGGCGTTCGCGATCGCGACGGTGGAGGAGCTGTCGGACGACGAGCTCGAGGAGCGGCTGCTCGCGCTGCCGGGGGTCGGGCCCTACGCGGCCGCGCACGTCATGATGACCCTCGGCCGGTACCACCGGCTGATCCTCGACTCGTGGACCCGGCCCACCTACGCGAAGAAGGTCGGACGCGCGAAGGTGAGCGACGCCGGCATCGAGCGCCGGTTCCGTCGTTACGGGCCGTACGCGGGACTCGCCTTCTGGCTGTACCTGACCCGCGACTGGGTGGACTGAGCCCGCTCGGTCGAAAGAGCGGGAGGGGTTGTCCCGCAGGCACGCCGAGCGCATACTGCCTCGGGCCCCGGAGCCCCTGCTCCGCGAGCAAACTCGAGCCAAGGGCGAGAAGCCAAGGATAAGAGGGACCCGATGAGCGAACCGTTATGGCGCTTCCACGTCGTGCGCGGCGTCTGTGGGCCTACTGGCGCGCAGAGCAACGGACCCTGCGACAGGGTCTGGTCGCGCTCGCCCTCAGCACGCTGGCCGGGTTCGTCGCCGGGCTCACCCTCGCGCACATCACCGGAACGCTCCAGGAGCTGCCCGGCCTGATCGTCCTGATCCCGGCCGCGGTCGGGATGAAGGGGACGATCTTCGGGGCGATCGGCGCTCGCCTCGGCACCGCCAACGTCGCGGGTCTGCTCGAACCGACGCTCCGGCCCGGCACCGTCCTGCAGCGCAACGTCTACGTCGCGGTCGTCACCACGTTCTCATCCGCCCTGTGGCTCGCCGTCCTGTCGGCGCTCGCCTCGGCGGCGTTCGGCGAGCCGTCGATCTCGCTGTGGCGCCTCGCGACGGTCTCGATCGTCGGTGGCGCGATCGGATCGGCGCTGATCCTGATGATCACCCTCGCGCTGTCGGTCCTGTCCTACCGGCGCGGCTGGGATCTCGACTCCGTCTCCACCCCGATGGTCACGGCGCTGGGCGACATGACGACGCTGCCGAGCCTGTTCCTGGCGACCTACCTCCTGCGTTCGGACCTGGTCGCCGTGCCGGCCGCGGTGATCTCGATCGCGGTGGCCGTGTACGCGGCGATCCGCTCCTACACGGTCGCCGATCGCGTGATCCGCAGGATCGTCGTCGAGATGACCGCGGTGATCCTCCTGACGCCGATCCTGGACATCCTGGCGGGAACCCTGCTGCGGGCTCGACAGGAACAGCTGGTGGCGGTGCCGGTGCTGCTGGCGTTGATCCCGCCCTTCGTGTCGCAGGCCGGCGCCCTCGGCGGCATCTTCACGTCGCGGACCGCATCCAAGCTCCAGATCGGTGTCATCACCGCCCGCGGGCTCCCCGAGATCCCCGCGCTGGTCGATGCGTCGATCGTGTCGGCGCTGTCGATCGCCGTGTTCGCGACGGTCGGGGTCGTGGCGTACGCGCTCGGGGTGGCGACCGATCTGGTTGGCATGCCGTCGCTCCCCGCGCTGGTCGGTGGGACGGTCCTGGCCGGTCTCATCGTGACCCCGGTCACGCTGGTCGCGGGCTACTACCTCGCGATCGGGACGTTCCGGTTCGGCCTGGACCCCGACGACCAGAGCGTGCCGATCATCACGAGCGTCATGGACCTCGCGGGCGTGGCCGTCGTTCTGTTCGTCATGACATCATTGGGGGTGCTCCCGAATGGATGACCAACCGAAGAGCGTGAAGGATCTGCTCATCGAGGCGAAGGATGCCTCCGAGCTGATGGTCGACCTCGCGTACGCCGCGGTGTTCTTCAACGAGGACAAGCTCGCTCGGGAGGTCGAGCGCCTCGAGGAGCGGATGACCGGCCACCTCCGCCGTTTGCGCGAGGTGGCGATGCTCGCCGCCCGCAGCCCCGAGGACGCGGAGGCGATGGCCGGCGTCCTGTGGATCGCGGGCGCCGTCGAGAAGATCGGGGACGCCGCCTCGGACATCGGGCGGGTCATCGAGGCTCGCCTCGGGATCCCCGACGCGCTGCGGCGCGATCTTCGTCACGCCGACGAGATGACCGCACGGGTGAAGGTCCGAGCCTCGGCACCGGTGATCGGCCGTGCGCTGCGCGAGCTCTCCCTGCCGACGGAGACGGGCATGTGGGTCATGGCGATCCGCAGCGGGATCGAGTGGCAGTTCGACCCCGGCCCGGACGATGTGCTCTCGGAGGGCGACGTCCTGCTGGTGCGCGGCCCCGAGGAGGGCGTCACGCTGTTACGCGAGCTGGCCGGTGCCCCCCGGCGGCCCGAACCCGACGACGACGACGCGCCGCCGCTGTCCGAGCTCGACCGCGCGGTGGATATCCTGGTGGAACTGAAGGACCTGTCCGAGGCGGCCGTCGGCCTGGCCTACTCCTCGATCCTGTTCAACAACCGCGCGCTGGCAGCCGAGGTCGGGGCGCTCGAGGCCAGGAGCGACACGCTGCACGACGAGCTCGAGTCGTGGGTGCTCCGCGCGGCGCCGGAGGCCCGGAACCCCGACGAGCTGCGCGGGCTGCTCCGGCTCGGGAGCGCGAGCGAGTCGATGTGCGACGCCGCGCGCGACCTCACCTGGTACGTCGAGCACGGCGAACCGGTGCACCCGGTCGTCCAGATCGCGCTCGAGGAGACCGAGGAGACCTCGGCGGAGACCGTGGTGGAACCCGGAACCCCCGCCGACGGGAAGAGCCTGAAGGAGCTTCGGCTCGAGACCGAGACGGGGATGTTCGTCCTCGCGGTCCAGCGAGGCGCGCGGTGGATCTACCGGCCGCGGGGACCGTTCGTGCTGCGCGCCGGCGACCGGTTGATCGCCGTGGGACCCGAGGAGGGGGCCGAGGCGCTCGACGCGCTGTGCCGGGTCTCGGCTCCCGCCGCTTCCTGAGACCCCCACCGGTCCTTGCCCGGTGCGGGTCGCGGACCTAGCCTGCCTGCGTGGACGCGTTCGTCTACCTGCGGGTTCGTCCGGGCAGGGTCGAGGACGTGGTCGTCCAGCTCGAGAACGTGAGCGGCGTTCGCGCGGCGGTCGCGGTCGTGGGCGCCTGGGACGTCCTCGCGGCGGTGCAGGGTCCCGATCTGCTCGGCATCTCGGAGGAGGTCGTGCGAGGGATCCATCTGGTCGAGGGCGTCGAGCGGACGATGACCGCGCCGGTCGTCCCCCGCCACGTCTACGCGTTGCCGGGCGATGAGGGGACGCGGACGCCGATCCCGATGCAGGAACCCGGACCGGCGTGCTTCGTGCACGTGAAGGCCTCGCCCGGCGCGGCCGCACGGCTCGCCGACACGATCGCCGGGGTCGAAGAGGTCTCGGCCGTCGCGATGATCGCGGGCGATCACGACCTGATCGTCGAGATCCCGTTCCCGTGGGAGCAGGCGGCCCCGATCATCGTGAACCGGCTCCGACCGATCGACGGCGTCGAGGAGACGCGAACCCTGGTCGCGATCCTGTTCCCCGGACCCGACGAGGAGGACCGCGACCAGTTCTCCGCCTGGAGCTGAGCCGCCACCCCTCCGCTCGATCGACGGCCGAGGTTCGTGTCAGACGCGGACGTCGGAGAAGCGCAGGTGTTCCTCGGTGAGGCGGAGTTCCTCGACCTCGGTCGCGCCCTGAGCGGCCAGCCAGGCGAGCAGCCGATCCACGAGTCGCTCCGGTGCCGAGGCCCCGCTCGTGAGCCCGACCACCCGGGCACCTTCGAGCCACGCCGGGTCGACCTCCGTCTCGTCGTCGACGAGGTAGGCCGGGGTCCCGAGATCGCGCGCGACCTCGGCGAGGCGGTTGGAGTTCGACGAGTTGTCCGAGCCGATGACCAGCACCACGTCGGAGCGACGCGCCACCTCCTTGATCGCGTCCTGGCGGTTCTGGGTCGCGTAGCAGATGTCTTCGCGCGGCGGTCCCTGGATCGAGGGGAACCGTTCGCGGAGCGCCCCGACGATCTCGTTGGTCTCGTCGACCGACAGGGTGGTCTGCGTGAGATACGAGAGGTTCTCGGGATCGACCACCTCCACCGAGCGCGCCTCGTCGACGTTCTGAACCAAGATCGTGCCGTTGGGGGCCTGGCCCGTCGTGCCGACGACCTCCTCATGACCGGCGTGGCCGATCAGCACGATCGTCCGTCCGTGGCCGGCGAACCGCCGTGCCTCCAGGTGCACCTTCGTGACGAGCGGGCACGTCGCGTCCAGGACCGTGAGCCGCCGGCGTTCGGCGTTCGCGTACACCTGCGGCGCGACCCCGTGCGCCGAGAGCACGACCACGGCACCCTCGGGCACCTCGGTTTCCTCCTCGACGAAGACCGCGCCCTTGGCCTCGAGATCGCGGACCACGTGCGCGTTGTGGACGATCTGCTTGCGGACGAAGACGGGACGGCCGTGCGTCTCCAGCGCCCGCTCGACCGCGTCGACGGCGCGCTCGACCCCCGCGCAATAGCCCCGGGGAGCGGCGAGCAGGACCTTGGTCGGCACGTCCCCATGCTACGAGACGGGGCGATGTGACCTTCGGTCACGGCGATGTCGGAGGGCGCTGGTACGGTCGTTCGGACACAAACGGACGTTCGAGTCCGGCCCTCTCCCCTCCCCCCTCGTCGTGCATCTACCTGCCATGGGTGGCTGACGCGCGGGGTGGGGACGAGTAGGGGCCCGACGACCGGAGGCGTCGATAGGTCACACGGTGTTCGAACTCGAGGAGGTGATCCAGCACCCACGACCTACCGCGAGCCTGCTCGGCACGCCCGCTCGAGCCGGCGCGGACCCGGTCACCAACCCGGTCCATCGCGGGGGTGACAACACACATGATCAGACGAGCCACGATGCGCCGCGCACTCGTCGCGGCGCTCGCGAGCGCCTCGCTGGTGGCGCCGGCCTCCACGGCCGCGGCACGCGAGGCGCAGACCATCCCCGTCCGACTCTGCAACTACGACTGGCGAGCGGGGACCTGGCAGATCAAGCAGCTCATCCGATGCGCCGCCCACAGGTGGGACAGCCCCGGAACGCCGAGGCAGGCCATCTCGGTGGCGCGTTGCGAGTCCAAGCTCAACCCGCGCGCCTACAACCCGAGCGGGTACGCCGGGCTCTTCCAGCAGTCGACGTGGTACTGGCCGGGACGTGCCGACCGATGGGGACAGGACGATCGGTCGGTGTTCAACGGGAGAGCGAACATCATCGTCTCCATCCGGATGGCACACGCCATGGGCTCCTGGAGTCCCTGGGCCGGCTGCGCCTAGCCGACATCGACACGGCCGGGGCCGGGATCGAACCGACCCGGTCCCGGCCGTTGCCGTGGTTCGGGCGTCTCCCTGGTCCCCCGCGGTTAGGCGCGGACCGGGCCCGCTGGACCGTTCGACGGCTTGACGGCCACGCGGACCTGCTCGAGCGAGCCGACCGCCACCGCCCCCGGGGTCGCACGGTCCGAGATCACTCGCAGGGACGGGTACGCCTCGACCGCGCGCTCGACCAGGGTCGGGAAGGATCCGAAGACGACGAGGACGTGCGGACGCTCGGCGTGGAGCTGGCGGATCGCGTCATCCTCGGTCGTCGCGCCGGGCGCGAGCTCCCACTCGGCCGAGACCGTCGCTCGCTTCAGCTCGGCGAGCGCGGACCGATCCCCGGCCACGCACAGGACCTTCAGGGCTCGGCACACGTCAGAGCCACTCGCGCTTGCGGAAGCTCCGGTACAGCAGGAAGGCGGCCCCACCCATCAGGGCGAGCGCGAACGGGTAGCCGAGCTCCCAGTCGAGCTCGGGCATGTGGCGGAAGTTCATCCCGTAGATCCCGGCGATGAGCGTCGGGATCAGGATGATCGCGGCCCAGGCGGTGAGCTGCTTCATCACGACGTTCTGCCGGTTGGCGACCTGGGCCAGCTGCAGCTCCCGGGCCGAGGTGAGCAGATCCCGGACGTTGTCGCTCAGCTCCGCCATCCGGATGACGTGATCCAGGACGTCGCGGAAGTACGGCAGGAGCGCGGGCGTCACGATCTCCGGCGTCTCGATCAGCAGGTCGACGACCTCGCGCATCGGCGCCGCGAGCCGCCGGAACCGCACGACCCGCTGACGGACGCGGAAGATGCGTTGCGCGAGCGAGCGCGTCGCCGCTCCCTCCGACCCCTCCTCCTCGGTCGCGACGTCGTCCTCGATGTCGTCGGCCGCGTCCTCGAACCGCTCGATCACGTCGAGGTACCCGTCGACGATCTCGTCCAGCATCAGGTACAGGAGGAACCCGATCCCCTCCTTGGACAGACCGGGGGCGCTCTCGAGCCGCGCCGCCACCTTGGCGAAGTCGAACCTGGGCTCGCGCCGGACCGTGGCGACGTAGAGGCCCTGACCGGCGAACAGGTGCACCTCCCGATCGACGAGCTCGCCCTGCTCGTCCTGGTCGATCCCATGCGCGACGAGGAACAGGTGCTGCGGGTAGAAGTCGACCTTGGCGCGCTGCCCCCAGTGGCGGCTGTCGTCGATCGCGAGCTCGTGCAGGCCCAGCTTGGCCTGGAGCTCGGTGAGCTCGTCGTCGGTGGGGTCGACCACGTCGATCCAGACCCGTTGGTCGGCATCGCGTGCCTCGTCGATGGTCCTCGCCTCGAATGGCTTCTCCTGCTTCAGCGAGCCATCGTGGTAGACGCGGCAGGTGATCACGGCGGGGCGAGCCTATCGCAGCCCCTGCGGCGCACGAGCGCGCTCGGAGACGGCCCCCCGCACGGCGGCTGCGAAGATGGCGACGTGGGCGACCTCGAACCGCTCCTGCGCTTCTGGCGCGCGCACGACGACCTGTTCGAGCACACCCAGACCCGGTGGTGGGGCGCCGTCGTCGCCGATGCGCGGTTCCCCGCGATCCAGGAGCCGAACTACGCGCGGGTCGAGACCCGGCAACCCGTCCGGCTCGAGGAGATCGAGGACGCGCTCGTCCCGGCGATGCGCGCCAGCGGCAGCCAGCGCTCGCACGTCGTGATCTTCCATCCCGAGGACCAGACGGACCTGATCGCCGCCGCGAGCACCCGCGGCGACCGGATCGCGTGGGACCTCGTGATGGTGTTGAGCCGTGACCTCGAGCCCACCGGCCGCGTCGAGGAGGTCTCGGCGTTCGACGGGCCGTTCTGGGTCGCGCACCGGGACTCGGCGCGGCTGTTCGACGTCACCGACGAGGAGACGCTCGATCAGCTGCAGGCGATGGAGCGCGACGTCCTGCTCCCGGCCGGTCGTCGCTGGTTCGCGGTGGTCGACGACGGCCGGCGCGTCGCGCTGGCGGCGCTCCTCGTGCTCGAAGCGACGGGGTTCGTCGACCACGTCGTGACCTTCCCGGACGCACGACGCCGTGGCCACGCCGAGGCGCTCACGCGCCGGATCGTCTCGGAGGCGACGGCGATGGGCGCGGAACGCACGTACCTGCTCGCCGAGCCCGAGGGCGGCGCGGTGCGCATCTACGACCGGATCGGGTTCGAGCGCGTCGCGCACCTCGCGAGCTGGCTGGCGGCGCGGGACCGGTGAGCGGGCCCGAGGTCGTGCCTCGGGCGCCGTGATCGATAGCGATCACCGGCGACCGACGATGCTGACCCCGATCTCGATCGGCCGTCCGAAGGTGCGTTCGAGGAGATCCGCCGCCGAACGCGCCTCCGCCACCGCCGCATCCGGGTTGTCCGAACCGGAGATCAGGACGTGGAGACCGCCGTCCCTGGAGGCGATCCCGACCTCGAGCCGGTCGCCCTCGGGGCCGCGCGCGATCGCGTGGCCGACCCGGAGCAGGCCCACGAGTACGACGACGGACCCGCGTTCGGCGTCGGACAGCGCCGCGAACGGCGGGTACACCGGCCGGGGATCCTTCCCGCGATGGAAGCGGACGAGAGAGGCGATCGTCGCGATCTCGTCGGGGGTGAACCCGCGCAGACCGGCGTTCTCGACGAGGTAGGCGCCGTGCTTGTGCAGCCGAGCCGGCGAGATCCGCGCGCCGATCTCGTGGAGCCGAGCGGCGTGGGCGAGCAGCTCGCGCTCGGGAGCCCCCAAGCCATGCACCTCCATCGTGTCGTCGAACAACCGCTGGGCGATCCGGGCGACCACCTCGACGTGGCCCCGGTCCTCGCCCCACGCGCGGACCAGCCGGTCGACGGAACGGCGCCGGAGCTCGTCGGGCGCCGGCGACGGACGGTCCGCGAGCCCGAGCGCGTCGAGCACCGCGCCCTCGCGCAACCCCCACTCGGAGTGCACGAGGCGCTTCGCGCCGAGCTCGGCCGCCGCACTCGTCAGGATCCAGCCGCCGGCAGGCAGGAGCTCGGCGCGTCGTTCGTCCACGCCCGGCACGCGGAGGCGCTCGGCGAGCGACAGCGTGGCGAGCTCGCGGGTCAGGCCGCGGAGCTCGGATACCGTCACCTCGTACTGGTTGAGGGAGGTGGGCGGGAAACCCCACCGGCGCGCGGCGAGCACGCGCGCGAGGGCGCCGGCGGTCCCGCCGCTCGCGACGCACCGGGCCGGCTCGGCGACGGCGACGTCCTGGATCAGCGGCGCCACGGCCTCCACGACCGCCGACCGCACCGCCTTGCGTTCCTCCCGCGTCGGCGGGTCGTGCGTGACCAGGAGACCGGTCATCCGTCCCGCGCCGATCGGCAGGCTTCGCCCCCAGCGGAGTCCCTCGGGACCCGCGAGCGCGACCTCGAGGCTCCCGCCGCCGAGGTCGAGCAGCAGCGTCGAACCCTCCCCGAGCGCGACGCTCGCCGTCACCCCGGCGAACGTGAGACGGGCCTCCTCGCGCCCGTCGATGAACCGCACACCCGTCCCGACCGCGCCCCCGAGCAGCGAGGCCAGCGCCTCACGGTCGGGGCTGTCCCGCAGTGCGCTCGTCGCGAGCGGAACCACGTGGTCCGCACCCATGCGGACCGCGAGATCGGTCAGGCGCCGGGCGGTCTCGGCGGCGCGTCCGGCGACGTCGTCGGGGATGCGACCCTCGCCAGCGAGCACCCGCCCGAGGTTCAGCACGACGCGGTCGCGGAGCACCGGGGTCAGCGAGCCCTCCGTGTCCGCATCCGCGACCAGGAGCTGGAAGGTCGTGCTGCCAAGATCGAGCACGGCGAACCGCGTGTCGGAGGCCATGTCCTAGCCGGGCGGCGCGGGCAGGTAGTGCGCGGCCACGATCCGTTCGCCCTCCCGATCCAGGACCCAGACCGAGCCCTTGGCGATCCCGCGGGCGCCCTCGATCGTCGCGCCGCCGGCCTCGAGCCGACCGATCATCGACCGGATCTCGGTGCCGTGACCGCAGACGACCGTCGGGCGGTCGCCGAACGTCGCGAGACCACGCAGCAGTTCGTCCACGCTCGCGCCCTCGCGCAACTCGGTGGCCACCTCGACCGGGAGCCCTCGAGCTTCGGCGAGGGGCTCCACGGTCTGCATGCACCGGACGAACGGGCTGGAAAGGATCCGCTGGATCTCCAGGCCTCGGAACCGATCGACGAGGCGCAGCGCTTGCTTCCTCCCCCGTCGGGTGAGCGGCCGCTCCTCGTCGAGACCTGACCAGGCCTCGCGGACCCCGGCCTTGGCGTGTCGAACGACGTAGAGCGCGGACGCGGAGGCCGGCGCGCCCGTCGCGACCCACCGCAGCAGCCTGCGGTCGTGGGCATAGCTCAGCAGCCTCGCCGCGTCCTCGAGGGGCACCCACCGAAGCTCGTCCACCTCGTGGTTCGGAGCGAATCCGCCGCCGTCCGCATCCATCTGGAAGTACCGAACCACCTTGGCCCGGCCTCGACGATCCCGATAGGTCACGGCGCCGACGCTCGGCCCCAGGTGGCACCGCAGGCCGGTCTCCTCCTCCACCTCGCGGAGGGCCGCCGTGGCCTCGTCCTCGCCGTCATCGAGCTTGCCCTTGGGGAACGACCAATCGTCGTACCGCGGACGGTGCACCAGGGCCACCGATCGGTCGCCCCCCTCGCCCCGCAGGACGATGCCTCCGGCCGCGCGGACGGGTTGGCTCACGCCCAGAAGCGTAGCCGCTTGCGGGACAGCGCCTTCCATGCCTTGGGCCACGCCGCTCGGGCCTCCGTGGCCGCCTGCGCCTCGATCGCCGCGAGCTCACCCGCGACGAACGCATCGGCTCCGCCCTCTGCCGCCTCCCGCAGCCACGCCCTCGTCACGACCGAATCCTGGTGGTCCCCGAGCACGTCCTGGAGGTCGGCTGCGGCATCCGCGAACGCCTCGGCATGCTTGCCGAACACCGGCGAGACGGCCTCGGCCGCGTAGCGAACCCGCTTCGTTCGGATCCGAACGGCGTGCAGCGACGCGTCCGACGTCTCGTCCCGGGCCTGCTTCACGGCCTTCTTCACGTGGTTCCACGGGCCCTCGAGGCAGGACCGAAGGACGGCGGCCGCGGGTTCGGGTGCGACGTCCTCGAGCACCCGCGGCTCGCGAGCGGCGTCGACGAGCTCGTCGAGCAGGGCCACGTAGCTCGACGCGCGGATCGCCTCCAACAGCTGATCGCGTGCTTCGTCCCTGGTGATCTCCAGGATCGTCACGAGCTCCTCGAGCGCCTTGTGGTCGGTCTCGGGAAGCATCGCTTCCCTCGCGCGCATCCGATCGCGCTGGACCTCGCGGTCGCGGACCGCTCCGAGATCGTCGGCCAGCGACCGCAGACGGTCCCGGAGCGGGCGCGCCCAGGTTGGTTCGAGCACGTCGCGGAAGGACCGGAGCGCGGAACGGACACGACGGGTGGCGACCCTCGCCTGATGAACGTCCTCGGGATCCTCGCCGCGGCGCACGCCGGCGTCGTGGCGGAGCAGACGGACCACGGAGGTCGCGAGCTCGTGCCGCACAACCTGGAGGACGGTCGCGTCTTCGTCGATGTCGGGCACCTCGACGTCGGGCGGCAGCTCGGCACGGGGCCCGAGCGCCCGCACGAGTTTCGGGACGTTGTCCACGGGGCCGGCCCCGGCATCCGACAGGCGTCCCACCAGGACCTCCGAGAGCCTCTCTTCCGCCTCGGGATCGAGCTCGACCTCCAGCTCGCGGAAGCGGCTCGCCACGCGTCGTCCGTCCATCACGGACACCTCGTCGTCGGTCACCACGGCCAGAGGCGCTCCCGCTCCATCGGTGATCTCCACGCCCCGGCGGACCGTCTGCAACCGCGCGACCGGCGCGAGCTCCTCGTCGCGGACGTATGCCCGCAACAGGTCGGCGGCCGCCGTCGGCAGCTTCCGCGCATCGTCGCCCTCGAAGTTCACCTCGGTGCGGACGAGCTGCGATCCGTCACCCGACGAGGGGAGCTTGACGGTCCATCCCTTGTCCTGGCCCTCACCCTGCCGGTAACGCAGGCTGCAGCCCCATCGAGCGATCCGGAGGTCCGGCGTGTCCACGTAGACCGTGACGAGCCGCTGGGGCTTCCGCTCCGTCGCGACCAGCCCGTCGCCGCCCAGGTCGGGAACGCGGAAGCCGGCGGGCGCCTGGAGCTTGGCCTCCCGCTCGAGGTTCGTGGACGCGGCCGTCGTGCTCACGCCTTGCGCGACCCCGCGCGCTCGACCGCCAGCTCCTGGAGACGCTGCTGCGCGTCGATCCCGCGCTCGCCGCGTACCTTGGTCCACGTCCCGTCCGAGCCGAGCGTCCACGAGAGCATGTCGTCCTGCATGAGCACGTCGAGGATCTCGTCGAGCCGTGCCGCCAGCGACGGGTCCGACACCGGCGCCAGCGCCTCCACCCTCCGGTCCAGGTTCCGCTGCATCAGGTCCGCCGAGCCGATGTAGTGGGTGGCCTCGCGCCGCTCGCCGAACCTGAAGATCCTGGAGTGCTCGAGGTAGCGCCCGACGAGCGAACGGACGGTGATCCGCTCGGACAGACCCGGGATACCCGGACGCAGGCAGCAGATCCCCCGGACGATCAGGTCGATCTCGGCGCCGGCCTGGGAGGCTTCGTACAGCGCGTCGACCATGTCGGGGTCCACGAGCGCGTTCATCTTCAGGACGATCCGGCCGCCCTCCCGGGCCTGGCCGCGGATCAGGTCCACCATCTCTGGACGCAGGTACTCCGGCGCCACCAGCAGCCGGCGGTACTGGCGCTGCCGGCTGTAGCCGGTCAGCAGGTTGAACAGGTCGGTCAGATCGGCGCCGATCTCGGCGTCGGCCGTCAGGAGCCCCATGTCCTCGTACAGCCGGGCGGTCACCGGGTTGTAGTTGCCGGTGCCGACGTGCGCGTACCGGCGAACCCCCCCGGCCTCGCGTCGTACGACGAGCGAGATCTTCGCGTGCGTCTTGAGCCCGACGACCCCGTGGACGACGTGGACGCCGGCCTGCTCGAGCTCACGCGCGTAGGTGATGTTCGCCTCCTCGTCGAACCGGGCCTTGAGCTCGACCAGCGCCACGACCTGCTTGCCGAGCTCCGCGGCCCGGATCAGCGCGCGGATGATCGGGCTCTCCTGCGTCGAGGTTCGGTACATCGTCTGCTTGATCGCGAGGACGGCCGGATCGCGGGCGGCCTGCTCGACGAAAGCCTCCACCGAGGAGGAGAAGGAGTCGTATGGGTGGTGGACGAGGACGTCGCCCGCCCGGAGCACCTGGAACAGATCGGGTGGACCGTCGCCGTTCGCCAGGCGCGGCTGCGTGACCGGGACCCAGGGCTCGTGTTTCAGCTCGGGGCGGTCGAGCTCGACCAGCGACCACGTGGCGCTCAGGTCGAGGAGCCCGGGCGTCACGACGACCTCCTGCTCCTCCAGGTCGAGCTCGCGGCGAAGGAGCTCGAGGACCTCGTGACTCATCGTCTCGTCGACCTCGAGCCGGACCGGGTTCGCGCCGCGCCGGCGACGGCGGAGGACGCTCTGGATCGCCTCGAGCAGATCCTCGGCCTCGTCCTCCTCGACCTCGAGATCGGCGTCGCGCGTCAGGCGGAACGCGTGATGCGCGACGAGCTCCATCCCCGGGAACAGCCGGTCCAGGTGCGCGGCGATCACGGTCTCGAGCGGGACGAACCGCTCGCCGTCGGGGAGCGGGACGAACCGCGGGAGCAGCGGCGGCACCTTCACCCTCGCGAACCTGCGCACGCCCGTCATCGGGTCACGCACCATCGCCGCGAGGTTCAGAGACAGGTTCGAGATGTACGGGAACGGATGCGCGGGGTCCACCGAGAGCGGGGTCAGCACCGGGAAGATTCGCTCATCGAACTCCTGCTCGAGCAACGCTCGGTCCGCCGGATCCAGCGCGTCGAACGAACGCACGATCCGGATCCGCTCCTTCTCGAGCGCCGGCACGAGCTCGGTGGCGAACACGGTCGCCGCACGGGTCGACAGCTCCTGGGCAAGCTCGCGGATCCCCTCGAGCTGCTCGGCGGGCGTCCTGCCGTCGGGCGATCGTTTGACCACGCCCGCCTCGACCTGCTCCTGCAGGCCCGAGACGCGGACCTGGAAGAACTCGTCGAGGTTGTTCGAGAAGATCGCGACGAACTTCAGCCGCTCCAGCAGCGGGAGCGAGGCGTCCTCGGCCAACGCGAGCACGCGGGCGTTGAACTCGAGCCAGGACAGCTCCCGATTCAGGTACCGAGCGTCGTCGGCGAGGTCGGCGGTTGGGGAAGGGTCCGTTCCCGGCTCCTTGGACGTGGGGGAGGGATTATCCCTCAGGGCAACCGACAGGCCAAGGCTGCGGAGCTCAGTCCACGAACTTGTACCCCAGTCCCCGCACGGTGAGCAGGTGTTCGGGCTGGTGGGGATCGTCCTCGAGCTTGCGACGCAAGCGTTTCACGTGGACGTCCAGGGTCCGGGTGTCGCCGAAGTAGTCGGGGCCCCAGACCTCCTCGATCAGGAAGTCCCGCGTCAGCAGGCGCCCCTTGCGGCGCAGGAAGGTCTCGAGCAGCTCGAACTCCTTGGGCGGGAGGGAGACCACGTCCTCCCGGACGGCCACCTCGTGGCGCGCCACGTCCATCCGGACCGGCCCCCCCTCGAGGACCTCGTCGGCCGGGGACGGGACCGCGTGGGGTCGCGTCCGACGTAGGTTGGCCCGCACGCGCGAGACGAGCTCGCGCATCGAGAATGGCTTGGTGACGTAGTCGTCCGCGCCGAGCTCGAGCCCGGTGACCTTGTCGGCCTCCGAGTCCTTGGCGGTGACCATGATGATGGGGACGTCGGACTCGGTCCGGATCGTCCGGCACACGTCCAGCCCAGAGACCTCCGGGAGCATCAGGTCCAAGATCACCAGGGCGGGCGGGTCGATGCGGAACCGTTCGAGCGCGCGTCGCCCGTCGGTGGCCACCGCCACCGCGTACCCCTCGCGCTCCAGGTTGTAGCGGACCGAGTCCGCGAGGGACTCCTCGTCCTCCACGACCAGGATCCGGGCGCCGTCAGCCTGCATCGGGC
>DASXTX010000137.1:0-5997 GCA_036505195.1 Actinomycetota bacterium | reverse complement strand
CTGGTCGGGCTCGGCCGCGTAATAGGCCCAGTCGATGCCGGCCCTCGTGAGGAGATCTCCTTCGGTCAGGAAGTCGAAGCACGGCTGCACCTTCTTCTCGTGACCCTCCGAGTCGACGATCGTGACCGTCTGGCCCTTCGGTGCGTCACAGCCGAACGTGTTGCTCGATCGGAACTGCCCTGTGCGCCTGGGATTGTCGTGAGCGCCGCCGGACTGGGCGGCGATCGAGTACAGGTGGTTCGGGAACGAGGGCCCCTGGGCCGAGGAGAAGAAGTTGTCCGCGAGCACGAACTCGCGAGCCCAGTGCCAGTAGTTCGGAAGCTGCGCTCGGTGAAGCTGCGTGTAGGCCCATCGGTCCGACACGGCGCCCTGGTTGAACCCGTCCATCTTGCCGTGGTTCCAGGCGGCGAGTGAGCACGTGTAGCAGTGGGGGATGTCCTCGGAGCCTATGCTGCCGTCGGTCCCGGGTGTGAGCGATCGCCGCACGCTGCGGTCGTAGCCGACCGTCACGCCGTTCGCGCCCGGGAACGTCCCGAATAGGTTGTCGAAGGTGCGGTTCTCCTTGATCAGGAAGACGACGTGTTTGATCGGCCATCGCGTCGTAGCGCCTCCCCCCGCCAGCGCGGGCGGCGCAGGGGACGTGGTGGGCGGAGCGGTGCTCGTCGATCCGGGAGCCCCCGAAGGCGAGGGGCGCCGCCCCGTCGCGGGCTCCGCGTCACATGCCCCGGCGATCAAGGCGAGCGCGATCCCTCCCGCGGCCAGGCGCCGGCGCACCTCCCCGGTCGTGCGTGGCGCTGCGCGCTCGGACCTCATCGCGATGCAGACTCGGTCAGGCCCCCGGACGTTCCCCCGTCGGGCAGGGATCCGGTCGACTCCACCGTGGGAGGCCGCCGCTGCTCGGAACCACGGCGCCTTTGGTGCTGTCTATCGTGGGTCTTGATCGGGGGCGTGATGGACTGGAAGGACGAGGATCCGGGACTGCCGATCAAGTTCGGGCCGTGCTCCAACGCCGAATACGATCCCGAGCCCCTCCCGCCCCTGCTGCGCGAGACGATCAGACGGGCGCGCGAGGCCACCGAGCGGAACGCGCACCGTGTCGGGATGAGCCGGCGTGAGTTCCTGCTGTCGATCTGCGGCGCGGCCACGACGCTCCTCGTGCTTGATGCGTGCACCCGCGAGGCCGTGCGGACGGTCTCGCCGGGTGCCACGCCCGGGGGCGGCTACGCCATCCCCCCCGAGGCCACGACCGACCCCGACGTCGCGCACGAGGTGATCGGTGGCGAGGAGTTCGTCTTCGACATCCAGGGCCATCTCCTCGAGTACGACCTGAACCCGATCCTCAACGGGCAGGACTTCTGGCAGCGGTTCCCGCAGCAGAACTGCGGCGAGGACGACCCTCGAGTCTGCTACTCGATCGAGAGCTTCCTCGAGCTGATGTTCCTGCGAAGCGACACCTCGATGCTCGTGCTGTCGGCGCTGCCGATCTATCCGGAGGGGAGCCCGCTCTCGACCGAGATCATGGACGAGACCCGGAGGATCGCCGAGGGCCTGTGCCGGGACGAGCGTGTCTTGCTGCACGCGCAGGCGCTGCCCAACCTCGATCCATCTGAGTCCTCGCTCGACGCGATGGACGAAACCGTCGGCCGTTATCCGATCGCCGCGTGGAAGACCTTCACCCACTTCCCCGATGTCTTCGAGAACAACGGCAAGGCTTGGTGGCTCGACGACCACGACCCTGCCCTTCCGCGGGTCGGTGATGGGTTCATCGAGCGCGCCGTCCGCCTCGGGGTTCCGACGATCTGTGCGCACAAGGGGTTCAGTGGCGGAAGCCCGTACGCGTCGCCGCAAGACATCGGCCCGGCGGCGAGGCGGCATCCCGAGGCGAACTTCGTCGTGTACCACTCGGGATTCGAAGCAGGTCTCGCGGAGGGACCGTATACCGCCGCGACGGCCTACGTCGGGGTCAACCGTCTGATCACGTCGATGAGGAAGGCGGGGATCGGCCCGAACGAGAACGTCTACGCCGAGCTCGGCTCGACCTGGTGGTACATCATGCGTTACCCGGTGCAGGCGGCGCACGTCCTTGGCAAGCTCTTGAAGTACGTCGGTGAGGACAATGTGTTGTGGGGGACGGACTGCCTGTTCTACGGGTCGCCACAAGATCAGATCCAGGCACTCCGGTCCTTCAAGATCAGCGAGGAGTTCCAGGAGCGGTACGGCTATCCGCACCTCACGCGGCAGATCAAGAACAAGATCCTGGGTGCGAACGGAGCGCGTCTGTACGGCGTGGAGCCCATCACGGATCGATGCGAGTTCACCCGGCGCGAGCTCGAGCGGATCAGGCGTCATCTGCCGGGCCGGAATCGCACGCTCGGCCCTTCGACGAAGGCGGAGGCGCGAGCCTTCCGAGCGCTCGACCACGCTGCCATCGTGCAGGACCCAGGGTGATTCCGAAGTAGCGACAGGCCCGCGGAACGTCACCGGTCATCTCCTTGGCGCGGCGGAAGATCGCCAGAGCTGGGGTCACGCCCGAAGGCGCTGATCGTGACATCTCAAGCGCGATACTTGCCCTGAGTGACAGCCACTGAGTCTCGCGCTCCATCTAAGAAACTCACTCTCGTGGAGTAGCTCGCGCGGGGAGCGGGACCCAGCGCCTCCAGACGTTCTCGGAGTCGGCGCTCCAGTTCGTCCGGTCTCGTGGCCGGGCAGGCTACGCCGTCGAACTGTCGCCCTCATACACGCTGGCGATATGGGCTGCCCGAACGGCTTTGGACAGCCTTAACCACGGTTACCGACAGAAGTAGCATCCGGGATATGCAGACGACGCCCGGGACGAAGCCACACCGCGAGATCGGCCGCCTCGCTATCGGGGCCGCATTCATTGCCTTCTTGCTGCCGCTGCTGCCCTTGTACGGCGACGGCTCCGGATTATTCATCTTCTCGCATGGATTGGAGCTCCGACTGCTGATCTCGTTCCTTCTCGTATGGTGGACCAACGTCGTGGTGGTAGCGGTAGGAATCCTCTACCTCAAGCGGGACCGTGTGGGAGTGGCCGGCGGCCTCTTCCTCGGAGCGGCAATGACCGTGACGATTGCGATTATCGAACAAGTACTCCAGACAGCACCCCACTTCGGCCTCTGGCAGACCGACGTGGTCTTGGTGCTCGAGATCATCGAGTGTGGACTCCTGGCTCTCGCGGCGGTACGAGCGATTCGCGCTCGAGCCGCTGACAACTTCGAGGAAGGCCACTAGGGCGATCGTCGGATGGACCTGCGTCCGCGCCCCTCGCGCCCCCTTGACGCTACCTGGGGTCACCGAGCGGGGGAGGGCAATTACGGTGAGCCCAAGGCCTGTTCTCGCCGCCATCGATTCATGCGATGATGGCATCGCGAGGGGCAGATATTGGTCGGTCTGCGACACCGTCGAGGCGTGGTCGCCGCCGCTGCGCTGGTGGCTTTCAACCTCCTGATGTTCGTCCTCGCGGCGATCGGCTCAAACCCGATGGATACTCCCTTCCTGGTCGGTTGGATCACGGGCGATGCCGCCTTGACCCTGGGGGCGTTGGCGCTCACCGAACGCTCGTAACCGGGGACCAACCGGATTTCGAGGTACATTCGCGAAAGGTACAGCTCCAGATCCTTGGCCAGTGCGGTCGGGGAAACCTGAGGTATCGTCGGGTCGGTACAGGAGGAGCGGCAGCGAGATGCGTTTCGATGAATACTCGTTCGGTTCCATACAGATCGACGGCATCTCGTACGATCACGACCTCGTCGTCGACCGGGGGAAGATCCGCAAACGCAAGAAGGCTGTGTCCAAGAGGTTCCGCGACGCGTATGGACACACCCCGCTTTCGTTGGTGGAAGAGATTCCCTGGCGGTGTCGACGGTTGGTGATAGGCACCGGTGCTCACGGCTCTCTGCCGGTGATGCGGGAGGTCGAAGAGGAGGCCCGCCGACGGAATGTCGACCTTCTCATCGCCCCCACGGCCGACGCGATCGAGACCCTGAACGAGAGCACGAAGAGCACCAATGCGGTCCTCCATGTGACCTGCTGAGTCACCCAAAGCCTGAGGTTCGGACGACCAGGCTGACCGGTTGCATCCTCGAGATGGAGGTTCGCCGCTCCTCAGGCCGTCAACTCGTGCGTCGCCTCGATGTTCCCGTTGACATCGACAGCCCGGAACCGGATGTTGCTTCCGGCGGCGAGGACAAACGGCTCCGCGTACCGCTGCCACGGACCGAGATCGAGCCGGTATTCGATGCCGGCGACGGCGACGTCGTCGGCGGCGGCCAGGATCACCCACGTGCCGCCCTCGACCGGGGCCGTCGTGGCCGTGGAGGTGGGAGGGATCTGGTCCGTGAAGTCGAACGTCGCGGCCCAGGTCACGTCGGCCAGACCCCGCTGTCCTTCCAGCGAGGGATGGAAGTAGTCGCGCCTCGAGACGTCCTCCGGGGTGAACGGGTCCTCGAACACCGCTCCTTCGTCGAAGCGGCAGTGGATGTACATCGCGCAGACCTCGGCAAGCTCGGTGTTGAAGGCGATGGTGCGCTGCCTCACGCTCCTTCGGCGCGCGACGTCCTCGGGGTCGGTGGATCGCGGATCCTCGAGCAGGGACTGGCAGACATCGAGCGTTCGCCATGCTACGCGGGCGAGGAGATCGTCCTTCAGGATGGCCCACAGCCGGTAGACGTTGGGGATGCTCACGACGTAGATGCGGGCGCGAGGGGAGCCGGCTGAGAGGGTGCCCATCGCCTCTTCGAAACGGGAGCGGAAGTCTTGGATCGAGGTCATCCCCGCGACCGTCCGGGTGCAGAGGTCGTTGGCCCCGATCAGGATCGTGACGTAGGCGACGCTCTGCTCGATGGCGGTGCTCACCTGAGCGTCCAGATGAACCATCTTCGCGCCGCTCATTGCGTCGTTGAAGTTCCTCTCGAGGATCGACGGATCGGCGGCAAGGATGCGCACGTAGTGGCTTTGCACAGAGGTCCGGCTGCCCGTCGACCAGGAGTTTCCAGGTGCGTCGGTGAACGGCACCCCGCCCGTGTTGAACGCCCGGGTGATCGAATCGCCGAGCGAGGCCATGGAGTTCGGATAGCCGGTCAGGGTCGGAGGCGGCCCTGCGACGAGGCCACCGAGGACAACGAAGCCGGCCACAACGCCCCTCAGGGACCGTTGCATCATCCCCTCAGGCACCTCCCGAAGGCGCCCTCACAGGGCCGCATCGCCGCCAGATCTTCCCGTTCCGCGGGTGCAAGCGCCTTCCACGAGCGTGAGATCGTCCTCCGCATCCTTCCCTTTCCATTCCCTCCCGCCGACACAGGTATCTTCCCCCAACGAACAGATTCGCCGGACTTCCGTCGAGTCCATGCGTGTCCGCTGCTTCGGCGCCAAGGGCTCTGGTTGCGGAGAGAGACCGATGAAGGCGCGTGTCCGAGCGACGGAGGGAAGTGTTCGTGATGATCGAAGAATTCGGGGGCGGTGTCGGGGTCAGGTCGTGGGCGTCGATCCTCGACGACAAGACGAGAAAGCAGGCAGAGCAGACGGCGCTCCTTCCGATCCTCACGGAGCCGATCGCGCTGATGGCCGACGCTCACCTCGGGTACGGGGCGACCATCGGTTCGGTCATCCCGACCGAGTCGGCCGTGATCCCCTCAGCGGTTGGCGTCGATATCGGGTGCGGCATGGCGGCCAGGAAGGTGGATCTTCCCCGGATGAGGGCCCTCGAGCACGCCGAGAGGTGGGTGCACAACTGCGAAGCCTCGATCCCGGCCGGCATGGGGAAGGGCAGGTCAGGGTTCTCGACCGCAGCAAGAAAGTGGATGGCGACCCACGCTCCTCCTGGCACGCTTGAGAACCCGCAGCGGGCCGAGGCGCAGCTGGGGTCGCTCGGATCCGGCAACCACTTCATCGAGCTGGCCGCCGATCAGGACGACGGGACGTGGATCCTTCTGCATTCGGGATCCAGGGGACCGGGCAACCAGCTGGCGACGCTGCACA
>DASXTX010000136.1:0-19814 GCA_036505195.1 Actinomycetota bacterium | reverse complement strand
CTCGTGATGAGGCTAGCGTGATGTGACGAACGCCGACCGACCGCCCGGCACGATCCTCCTCGCCGACGGCCCGGTGTCCTCCCTGGACGCCTACCTGGAGGGCGGAGGCGGTGCTCTTTACGGACATCGTTCGTTCCACGGAGAAAGCCGCGGAGCTCGGCGGCCAGTACGAGGCCTAGCGCCGTAGGCTCATCGGCCTGACACACGGAAGGGCGCATGGGCGAGACGGTCACACCCAAGCAGTTCCACGAGGTCGACTGGCGCGTCGTGAGGAACGATGCGTGCACGCACGTCCGCACAGGGTCGTTCGCGGCGGGTCTCGCGCTTGTCGGCGCGATCGGCAGACTCGCCGACGCCGCGAACCACCATCCCGACGTCGACCTCCGATCCGACGGCGTGACGGTGCGTCTGCGATCGGGCAGCGACGGTCGCCTGAGCGAGCGCGACGTCGCACTGGCCCGACAGATCTCGGCGGCGGCGAGCGAGCTGGACCTGCCGATCGACCTCAACGGCATCCAGAGCATCCAGGTCGCGATCGACGCGCTGGTCATCCCCGATGTGCTGCCCTTCTGGCGCGCCGTGCTCGGCTACCAGGAGGTGGATGACGAGGATCTGGTGGACCCCCACTTCCAGGGGCCGCCGTTCTGGTTCCAGCAGATGGACGCGCCGCGCCCCCAACGCAACCGGATCCACATCGATGTCTACGTGCCGCACGACCAGGCGGAGGCGCGCGTCGCGGCGGCGCTCGCCGCGGGTGGTCATCTGGTGAGCGATGAGCACGCGCCCGAGTGGTGGACCCTGGCCGACGCAGAGGGCAACGAGGCCGACGTCGCCCCGTGGCCGGACCGCGACTGAGGATCGAGTCCTCTTCGTACCTTCCAGAGCTCTGCGCTCGGCCACCGTCGCATCCATTCGGGCGAGATGTACGGATCTGGCGCCTCGTCATCGCCCTCGGGGTAGCAGAGCATCTCCGGGGGTAAGAGGAGGCTCATGGCTTCCTACACGGTGAACAGACGCGGAGTGGCCCAGGCTCGCAAGCTCATCAAGGCCAAGCGATACGTGCTGAACAGCAACTGGGGCGACGTTCAGCCGAAGGCCGCCGATGAGAACGCCTTCCTGAAGGAACACTCGTGGCAGGAGTACGCGGGCTGGTTCCTGGGGCTGACGGAGGGCGCTGCCGATGAGACCAAGGCGCGATACGCGTTCGTGTACGGTGACTTGCGCCGCCTTCACCGAAGCGGCTTGATCGCCTGCCTGTACCGCGCCGCCGAGTGGCGGCACAAGGAGGTTGAGCGAGCCGCGTACAGACTGCTGCAAGAACTCGACGCTGCGACCTCCTAGCCTCACCGAGAGGCCGTGTCGGAGAAGTACGAACACCGGCTACGATCGGCTCCCGTGGGTCAGTTCTCGCGCCAGGAGGTGGCCGAAAGGGCCGGGGTCGACCCGGACTACGTCGACCGGTTGGTGGAGCTCGGGATCCTGAGACCCGGCAGCGGTACCACGTTCTCGCCCGGTGACGTCCGCCGGGCCCGGTGGGTGCAGAGCTTCGAGCGGGCAGGGGTGCCACTCGAAGGGATGGCCACCGCCGTCCGGGACGGAGCCCTCTCGTTCTCCTACCTGGACGCGACCGCCTTCGATCGCTTCGCGGGGGTGAGCCGGACGACGTTCCGCGACCTGAGCGAACGGACGGGGGTGCCCATGGACCTCCTCCTTGTCGTCCGGGAGGCTCACGGCTTCGCCGAACCACGGCCCGAGGATCACGTCCGCGAGGACGAGCTGGCGCTCGTGCCTGCGATGGAGCTCTTACTCTCCTTCGGGATCCGGCCGGAGGCGATCGAGCGATTAGTCCGAGCCTACGGGGACGGCCTTCGCAGGATCGTCGAGACCGAGACGGATTGGTACAGGACCGAGGTCGAGCTGCCCTTCCTCGAAGGCGGGATGACGGAGGTTGAGATGCTGGCGGCCCAGGCCGACCTCGGATCCCAGATCACACCCTTCCTGGACCAGGCCCTGGTGTCCATCTACCACGGGCAGCAGGAGCACGCGTGGAGCAAGAGCGCGGTCGAGGACGTGGAGGGCGCGCTGGAACGGGCAGGTCTGTACCGTCGGGTACACCGCCCACCGGCCGTTAGCTTCCTCGACATCTCCGGGTACACGCGGCTGACCGAGGAGCGGGGAGACGAGGCCGCCGCAGAGCTGGCCACGACGCTGGCCACGCTGGTCCGCGGGTCCTCACGGGAGCACGGAGGGCAGCCGGTCAAGTGGCTGGGCGACGGTGTGATGTTCTACTTCCCGAACCCGGGTGATGGCGTGTTGGCTGCTCTCGACATGGTGGAGGGCGTGGCAGCGCACGACCTTCCGCCTGCCAGGGTCGGGATCCACGCCGGGCCCGTCGTCTTCCAGGAGGGCGACTACTTCGGCCGGACCGTCAACATCGCGTCGCGGATCGCCGAGTACGCCAGACCCGGCGAGGTGCTGGTGAGCCAGGAGGTCGTGGATGCAACGGACCTCGACGGCCTGGGCGTCACCGCCATCGGTCCGATCGAACTGAAGGGCGTCTCGCAACCGCTGAACCTGCATTCGGTGCGCCGGCTCGGCTGACCGCTCCCGGCCTGCATCTCCCGGCCGGCATCACGTCACGACTCGGTTCGCTCCTCGTAGACGTAGGTCAGGACGCCGTCCTCGACACGGGTCGGCAGCATGATCAGCCTCGCGTCGGGTCGGACGGGTCCCGAGAGGGCCTTGCCCGTCCGGGCGTCGAACGTGGATCCGTGCCACTCGCACGTGAAGGTGTCGCCGTCGAGCTTCAGCGGGCCGCCGTGGTGCATGCACACGTTGAGGAAGGCGCGCGGCTTCCCGTTCTGCATCATCACCAGAACCTCACGGCCGAGGAGATCGACGGTCACGGTCCCGTCCGGTGGGATGTCCTCCATGGAGATCAGGGGCTCTCTCATCGACGCCTCCCTCGGGCGGGAACCGGGCCTCCAACCACCTATATCGCGCCGTTTCCGGCTCCCGCAAGAGCCGTCGGGCTTGCCGGGCATCTCTCGTCTCGAGAGGTTCGACGAAGGGTCGAGCAAGGCCCTTCACGGGGCCGAAGCGGTCGTAGCTGACGCGTGCCGCGGTTACGCGTCGCCCACGCCGTCACGCTCGCCCAGCACCACGTGTTTGACGCGATGGAACAACAGGGAGCACGCGAGCAGGAGTGCCCCGATGCCGGCGAACGACACGATCCGGTGGATCGGACCGATCGACCACAGGTCGCCTCCCACCATCTTGATCAGGGTGACGCCGAAGATGCCGATGGCGAGCAACCGCGCCGATCGCAGGCGGGCCGCGATCCCGATCGCGAGCAGCACGGCGGCGTACGCCGCCCAGATGGCCGAGATGCTGAACGTCAGCACGCGGGCCGACTCGATGGCTCCTCGCGCCTCGAGGCTCAGCCAGATGAGGGTCAGGATGTTCGCCGCGACGCCCGCGACCGCGGCATACGGGCGTTCGGCCGGAAGTCGGGACGTCACGAAGGCCACGGCGTACAGGACCGCGATCACGCAGACGTAGACGAGCGCCTCCGCCGAGAGGAACAAGCGCTCGGGGAAGAAGTCTTCGAACGAGTAGAGCGTTGCGACGACCGAGAGCGCGACGACGACCGCGGCGGCCAGCCGCGTCGGGCCGGAGCGGACGCGGTACCCGATCAACGTCAGCCCGAGGCCCTCCGCCGACCACAGCGCAGGCAGCCACGTCGGGTCGGCCTCGAGGAAGATCCACAGCGTGAACAGTGTCACCGCGGCTCCCAACGTGCCGAGACGGAGCAGGCGGTCCCTCTCGGCGATCCCGAACACCGCCAGGCCCTGTCCGAGGAAGACGCACGAGAGCGTCAGCGTGAACGGACCGGTCTGATCCGACGGGAGGTTCGCGAAGGAGACGGCGTAGTAGACGGCGCCGTTCGTCACCATCTGGATCACGTCCGCGGGCTGGCTCGGACGCCCGCGAACGACGCTTCGAAGGTACGGGAGCGACCCGAACAGGACGAAGATCGTCGTCGCGAAGATCATCCCTCGACCCCCGGAGGCCTGCGCGAGTCCGTAGAGCGTCCAGGACCCCGCGAACGCGACCTTGTCCAGGAGTCCCCAACGCCGCACGGAGGCCAGGGCGAAGACCCCGAGGTCCAGCGCGACCGTGTACGCATACACGCCCGTAGCATCGATCGCCCCCCGCCCCACGACGATGGGGTTGAGGAAACCCCCGAGCGTGGCGAGCACCGCGAGCGCCACGGAGTCATATCGAAGGGCGAGACCCGCGGCCAGGGTCGCGACCGCGACGAGCACCGCGAAGGCGACGGCGTCCGAGACCATGCCGTACAACGCGAACGATGCCCACACGGTCAGATAGAGGATGGCGACCCCACCGCCGCTCACGGCCTGCGCGTAGCCGGCCCAGCCGCGGCGCTTCGTCGTCTCCCCGAGGAGGAGGAGGAGCACGCCGAGGGCGATCCCCACCGCCACGCGCGCCCCCGGGCCGATCCATCCCCGATCCACCGCGTAGCGGAAGCCGAACCCGGCGCCGAGCAAGAGGGCCAGCGCCCCGAGCCGGGGGAACCACGTGCCCACGACGCTCTCCTCGAGGTCGCGGGCGTCCGGGATGGGCTCGCCCAGCACGACGGCCTCCGTAGACCCCACCGTCGCCGGCGGCGGCGGCATGGCGTCTGGGACCGGCGGAGCGAACGTGCCCCGCTCGGTGGAAGCGTGGACCGATCGCGCGCGATGCGACGTCCGCTTCAGCTCCTCCACGTCCCGCTCGAGACGCTCGAAGCGTTCGATCAGCCGATCGAGGTCTGTGGTCATCGTCCACACCCGTTCGCAGCTCGGTTCACCCAGGCAGCTTGGGCCGGATGGCGGACCCGGACCAGACGCGAACCTCCCTGCTTCGACGGCGGAAAGATCCCGATCTCCGGGTGGGGACTTCCGGCAAGCGACTACTCGGGAGCCTGGTCGAGGCCTCGCTGGATCGCGTAGCGCATCAGCTCGTAGCGCTTGCGAAGCTGGAGCTTCGTGAGGATGTTCTGGACGTGGTTCTGGACGGTCTTGACCGAGATGAACAGCTTCTCGGCGATCTCTCGGTAGGTGTAGCCCTTCGCCACGAGCTTCAAGACCTCGTTCTCGCGTGGGGTGAGGCCCGGGACGCCCGGGTCGGGGGCGGCCACCCGGCGGAACTCTGACAAGACCATCCCGGCCAGCGATGGGGTGAACACTGGCTCTCCGTCACGGACGCGCCGGACCGCCTTCACGATCTCGTCTGCGGTCGAGCCCTTGAGCAGATAGCCCGTCGCGCCGACCTTCACGGCCTCGAGGACGTCGGGCTCTTCACCGGAGGCCGACAGCACGACCACCTTGACGTGCGGTGATTCCTCCACGATGGCACGGATCGCCTCCACGCCCGGGACGGTGGGGAGCTGAAGGTCCATCAGGATGACCTCCGGCATCGATCCGCGGGCTCGCTCGATCGCCTCGCCTCCATCCGAGGCCTCGGCGACCACCGTGGCGACGCCGGAGGATTCCAGATCGTTGCGGATCCCGTCGCGCCAGACGGGATGGTCATCCACCACCATGACCCGGATCGGTTCCACGGGCGGTGGCTCGGCCCCCGTCATGCCGTCTGGCCCTTCGTCGCTCATGGTGGTCCCCCGTCGCCCGCACGATCGGGCCCCAGTCCGGGCTCGGGGATCACGAACTCCACCTCGGTCCCCGATCCGGGCGCCGAGCGAACGGTCATCCGCCCGCCAAGATCCTCGATCCGGCCCTTCATGCTCTCCAGGAGGCCGAACTTCCCCCGGCTCCGGAGACCGTCCTCCTCGTACACGAACCCGACGCCGTCGTCGCGCACGCTGACGACCAGCCCCTGCTCCCCCTCCTCGGCGAACACGACCGCATGGCTGGCCGCCGCGTGTTGGACCACGTTCTCGAGCGCCTGGCGGACCGCCGCCGTCAGCTCGTCGATCTCGTGTTCGGGGAGCCAGATCGGCCCGAGCGCGGTCACCGTCACCGGGACCTCCCCCACGGCTCTCGCGTCGGCGTCGAGGGCGTCACGGAGCGAGGCCCGTTCCTTCGGGGGTTCCTCGGGCTCGTGCTGGATGAGGGCTCGCAACGCCCGCTCCTGCTCCGCCGCCATGTCGGCCAGGCGCAGGACCTCCGGGCCCGGAACCGAGGCCTCCGCGCCGAGCTCGCGCCCCCGCTTGTTGACCCACGCCAGCGCCTGAAGCACCGAGTCATGGATCTTGCGTCCCATCGTGGCGTGCTCGGACAGTCGGGCCACGCGTTCCCGTTCCCTCAGGACCTCCTCCTGTGCCCGGCGAAGCTCCTCCGAGGCACGGCCCAGGGTCCGAGCGATGAGCCCCATCGCGCCCCCGGCGGCGATGTAGTACACGATCCCGTTTCCGAGACCCTCGATCTGGGCGCCGGTTGCGTCGGCGGGGGAGACGCCGTTGATGGGGCGGCTGAGCGCGAGCGCGACCGAAAGCGCGAACCCCGCGGCGAGCCCCGGGCCCACCCCCCGCGCCGCGCCCCAGGTGAGGGCCGCGCAGACCGGGTAGGCGGTGGCGAAGAAGGGATGGTCGCCGACCGTGTACCCCTCGCGCATCACGATGCCCGACACGAGGAGGAGACCGATGCACACGCCGAGGTCGATCCACCGGGTCAGCGGGCGGTCCCATCCGGGAGTCACCGAGAGCCAGAGCGTCCAGAGGCCGGTCGCACCGAGGACCAGCCACGCGAGCGCCGGCTCGCGGAACTCCTCCGCGGCTCCGATCGCCAAGAGCACCATCCACGCGTAGGCCGCCCAGCGATACGCGAGGATGCCCAACCACAGACCCCGCCGGCCGGGCTGCGGCGGGAGCGGCGGGCGTTCGTCGGACGATGTGGCCACCAGGGCCGGCCTCCCGGCCGAGCCTAGCGAGCCCTCACCGGGGTGGTCAACGGCCGAAAGCGTCGACCTTGCCTCGAACGAATCCCGTCTCCTGGTGACGGATCGCATCGGGCATCTCGCCGAGCGGAAAGGTAACGGCCTGAACCGAGCGATGCGTGCCGATGAGCCACCACGGGAAAGGGTCCTCCATGAAGCTGCTCAAGATCGGGTTCGTGGGCACCCGCACGGACCGGCCCGAGGCCATGGCCGACTTCCTCGAGCGTATCCTGGGCCTGCAGCCCACGCACAGCGGCGACGAGATGTGGGCATTCCGGCTGCCGGACGGTGGCATCGCCGAGGTGTTCGGACCCTCGCAGAACGAGCACCTCACGAACGCACCCGTGGTGGAGTTCCTGGTCGAGGACGTGGAGGCCGCCACCGAGGAGCTCCGCGCGGCGGGCGTTCCGATCGTGTTCGGTCCCGTTCGTGCGGAGGACGTGGGTCTCGCCTGGGCGCACTTCCGGGCTCCGGACGGCAACATCTACGGGGTCATCGAAGGCCGGGGTCTCCAGGCCCCCGCCTGAAGCGCGTCGTCGACCGCGTCACGATGGCTGGTCGTTGATCCGAACCTGGATCTCTTCCTCCGGCCGACGCTCCTCCTGCTTGACATAGGCCGTCAGAGCTCGCCGATCGGCGTCCGTGAGCGGCGGCTGAACGATCGCACGCGGCCAGAGACGTCGCTTCTTGACCACGTTCATCTCGGCCGCCAAGAGCGTCACCTGCGCGCCGAGATAGATCCACGCGAGGAGCCCGATCACCGTCGCGAACGTGCCGTACGTCTCGGTTGCTCCCTGCAACTGATGGCTGACGAAGTAGCCACCGAGGGCCTGGAGCGCGGTCCACGCGGCGGCGGCGACGATGGCGCCCGGGCGTACGTCTGCCCAGTCAACGTCCTCCGTCGTGAGGATCCGGAAGGCCAGCATGAACAGGATGAAGTTCAACAGCAGCGAGATCGCAACCCCCAAGATGCCGAACAGCCAGTTGTCGCTCCCCGCACCGACGCTTCCCGCCGCTGCGGAAGCCAGGGTGAGGACCCCGAGGACACCGAGCATGATCGCGGCTTTGAGGATCGAGCTGACGAAGTTCGGACGGTAGCGGTACGGCACGTTCCAGACCGCGTTCATCGCCGTCTGCATCACCTTCAGGACGCCGAGTCCCGCCCACAGCGACAACGCGATCCCGATCCCGAGCGCGAGCCCGCTCCCTCGCAGCGGGTGCACGTTGCTCGAGATCTGGTCCCCGATGACCGGGAAGTTCACGAGCGCGGAGCCTTCGATCCTCTCCTGGAGTTCGATGTTGCCCTGGAGCATCATGCCCAGAACCGTGACCAGGACGAGCATCAGTGGGAACAGGGAGAAGAACCCGTAGTACGAGACCAGCGCCGCGAGGTTGCCCGCCTGGTCGTCGCCGAACTTCTTCACGACCGCGTAGGGGAACGCGATCCACGGCCGGCCCTGATGTGCTCGGTCCGCACCACGCGCGATCCGCTCAGCGATATTCATGACGCCTCCTCGTGAACCAAAGGCGCGCTCAACGGCTTGTGTTTCACCAGCGGCTGTGATTCCAAACCTGGTCCCCGATCAAGCGTCTCCGGACCCACGTGATACCGATTTTCGGTATCGCACCACTCGGGGAGTGATGGGCCCGGCTTGCTAGCGTGCAGCAATGGACGTCCTCGGCCTGGTCGTCGGGGCCCTGCTCGGCACGTTCGTGATGACGGCGGTGATGGAAACCGCGCAGGCGGCGCGGATCACGCGGATCAGCATCCCGTTCATGCTCGGGGCGGTGGTGTCGGAGCGACGGGCGACGATCCGCGTTGCGGGGTTCGCGATGCATCTGGTCAACGGGCTGATCTTCGCGCTCGGCTACGCGCTGCTCTTCGAGCTCCTGGGCCGATCGGATTGGTGGGTCGGCGCGGCCGCCGGGGCGCTTCACGGCGCTCTCGCGCTCGTGATCCTCCTGCCGATGCTCCAGGACGTGCATCCGCGGATGGCCGCGGAGGACCAAGGCCCGGACCCCACGCCGATGCTCCAGCCGCCGGGATTCCTCGCGCTCAACTACGGCAAGCGGACCCCGCTCGTGACCGTCGTCGCGCACATCGTGTACGGCGCCATCGTGGCGGCCGCCTATCCCCCGCTCGGATGATCCTCCAGCGCGCCGGCGGCCGCCAAGAGTGCGAGGTGGGAGAGACCCTGAGGGAAGTTCCCGAGGAAGTCGCCGGTGACCGGATCGATCTCCTCCGGCAGGAGCCCGACGTCGTTCGCGCGGCCGCACGCGCGCTCGAAGACGTCTGCAGCTTCCTCGTGCCTTCCCACACACGCGAGGGCCTGGGCCAGCCAGAACGAGCACGGGAGGAAGGCGCCTTCGTCGCCGGACAGCCCGTCATCGGTCCGGTATCGCAGCACGAGCTCGTCGTGGCCGAGCTCGGTCCGCACCCGCTCGATGGTGGCGAGGATGCGCTCGTCGTCTCCCGGCAAGAAGCCCATCATGGGAAGCTCGAGCAGTGCCGCATCCACCGCAGGGTCGTCGAAAGCGCGCACGAAGGTGCCTAGGTCGGCGTCGACCCCGTGGAGCAGCACCGCCATGCGGAGCTCGTCCCGCTCCCGCGCCCATTCGGCGACGGGCGCGTCCTCGCGGAGCAGCCCCGCCAGGCGCAGCCCGCGGTCGAGCGCCACCCAGCACATGAGCTTCGAGTGCACGAAGTGCCGCGGCCGGTCCCGGAACTCCCAGATCCCGTGGTCGGGTCGGCGCCAGTTCGCGGCGGCGAAGCCCACGAAGGCACGCACCGACGCCCACAGGTCCCACGGCAGCTCGCCGGTGCGCTCGGCGAACACGAAGGCCGCATCGACCACGTAGCCCCAGTTGTCGAGCTGAAGCTGTTCGGCCGCGGCGTTCCCGCGCCGGATCGGGAGCGAGCCCGCGTAACCGCGGAGTCCGGCTACCTCCGTCTCGCGCATCGCGCTCTCACCGTTCAAGGCGTACAGGGTGTCGAGTCGGGGTCTGGTCAGCATCGCGGCGTTGGCGATCCAGAACAGATAGGCCTTCGCCTCCTCCGGATAGCCGCGATCGAGCAGCGCGATCACCGCCCGCGTGGCGTCCCGGATCCACACATGCCGGTAGTCCCAGTTGCGCCCGCTCCCGATCGCCTCGGGAAGGGAGGTCGTCGGTGCCGCGATGACCCCGCCCGAGGGAGCGAACGTCAGGAGCTTCAACGTGAGGGCCGAGCGCTCCGCGGCCGCTCGATGCTCCGCGGCGCACCGGATCTGGCTCGACCACCGCTTCCAGAACGCGACCGTGTCTCCGATGGCGCGCTCGGCGGCCGCTCCGATCGGCGGCGTGATCCCGACGTCGCGATCGGCGTAGGCGAGGCACAGGTACGCGACGTTGCCGGCTTCGATCTCGATCTTCGCCGCGGCGGTGTCCCGTTCGACCGCGAACGGGCTCGAGCAGGCGGCGAGGATCCCCCGGCCTCCCCGCCTGGCGGCGAGCGCACCGCCGTGGGCCCGCAGGTCCCATCGTCCACCGCCGAACGGGTCTCGCGGCGCGACCTCCACGTCCAGCGGGACCCGTCCTTCCACTCCGTCGACCCGCCGGATCAACCATCGGAAGGGCGAGAGCTCGGCCTCTTTGCGCGCGGCCGGAACGCCCGCGAACACGTCGGTGAGCGTCGCCACTCCGCTCGCGGTGCGGAACGTCGTCTCCAGCGCCGGGGTTCCAGGTAGATAGCGCCGGTGGGTCCCCAAGAACCTTGCGGGGCGCACGGTGCAGTGCCCGCCACCGGGATCGAGCAGCCGTCCGAACACCGGGTCGCCGTCGAAGCTCGGTAGACAGAGCCAGTCGATCGAGCCCTCATCGGAGACCAGAGCGGCGGTCCCACAATCGCCGATCAGGCCGTAGCGCTCGATGGGAACGTCGGTCGAGACCTCCACGGCTCCCTCCTTACCACGACGGAGCCGACGACGATCGTGGAGCCGCCCACGCCACAGCCGGGGCAGCCGAACCGGACTCTGCTGACGCCGCCGCGGCTCCGGCCACGAAGTGGATCAGGCGGGCGACGGCGCCAGCCAGTGGACGCTGATCGCGAGGATGCTGAGGTGCAAGGCCTGATCGGCCGCGATCACGCCCCAGGAGACGGTGGAGAAGCCCTTGCTGCCGGTCGCTCCGAGGACGAGCTTTGGTCGGCCATCTCCGGTCGAGGAGTGCGTGGGTCCCGACCGAGATCGCCAGGAACCGCACAGCGCCCCAGTCGTGCCACGCCGGGACCACCAGCACGGCCATGGTCACGTGATAGGTGAGGACATGGGCAAGATCGGCTCGCCAGCTCTTCTCCTTGTTGGTGGCCTGCCAATCGGTCTGCGCGACGAAGTCACCGAGCAGATGCCCGGCGAGCACGAGCAGGAACAGATCATCCATGCCTGGACGTCACGTTCCTTCCACCAACCCGCCGGATGGCCTTGGCCCGGAGGACGTCGACGTCCCGTGGGTCGGGCGGAAGTGCTTCCCGCCGGCGAGGTTCGCGCCGTCCCTTCGACTTCTCGATGCGGACGCGCTTCATGGGCTTTCGTCCTCCGAAAGGGTCTGGCGAAGCGTTGCGATCCCCCGTCGGACGCGGCTCTTCACCGTCCCGGGAGGGATGCCCTGGAGCTCGGCCACCTGTGTCGACGACCGTTGCCCGAGGTAGGACAGTTCGAGGGCCGATCGCTGCCCGTGCGGGAGCCGATCCATCGCGTTCCTCGCGCGCCGCATCATGTCGCGGTGCTCCGCGTATGACTCAGGACTCGGCTCGTCCGAAACGTCCGAGTGCCAATGACCGGACGACATGGTCCTGGCTTCCAGCGTGCGTCGGCGGAGCAGGTCGATCGCGAGGCTGCGAGCGTTCAGCAGGATCCAGGCGTCCAGGGGCCCTCGTTGAGGATCGAACGACGCGCCCTTGCGCCAGACCTTGAGGAAGGTGTCCTGCACGAGGTCTTCGGCGTCGGTCTTGTTCCCAAGCAGGACGAGACCGAGGCCATAGATGCGCGACGCGTACCGATCGTAGAGGGCCGCGGCGGCCCATGGCTCCCTCCGAAGGAGCCCGATCATGAGGCCGGTGTCCGCCTCCCTCGGTACCGCATCGCGACGGATGTCGTTCCTTCCGCGAGACGGCCGATCTGCTCTTGGAGCCGTGAGGAGTGTCATCGCTCCGATCCCTTCCGTCCGACGTGCCCCTCGTTCGGGTCGGCTTCGACGCTAGGGGGACGGGATCGGGTCGCAAACCTTGGAATCCGTACGCTAAATGGCCAGTGACCTCATGAAATGGGTGGGGCCGCCCAGGCCTCGGAGCATCGAACGAACACGGTGCGGCTCGAACGCCGCCTATCGCTCGGACAGCTTCCGAGACAGTTCGGTCCGCGACCGAACGCCGAGCTTCTGATAGATCCGCCGGAGATTGGCCTCGACGGTGCTCACGCTCAAGAACAGCGCTCGGGCCGCTTCCCGGTTGGTCAGTCCGCTCGCCACCAGGTCGGCGACCTTCTGCTCCGTCGGCGTCAGGCCGACGGGACCGGGAGCCCGACCTCCGACCCTCGCGATCTCGGCCCTCGCCTTGTTCGCCCACGGATCCGCGCCGAGCTGCTCGAACATCGCCAACGACCGACCGAGCGAGTCCCGCGCGAGCCGCCACTTCTTCGTTCGGCGGAGGGCTTGGCCCTGCGCGAGCAGCGTCCGCCCGAGCTCGAAGGGCTCCTCCAGCGCCGCATGGTGCTCCAGGGCCCGGTCGAACGCGGCAAGCGCCTCGGGGAGTTCGCCCAACGACGCTGCGAGCAACCCCCGGCCTCGTTCGGCGGCGCCCAGCGCCCACGACCGTCCAAGCGCCTCGGCGCGAGCGAGGAACGGTTGCAGGAGCGAGCGTGCCTTCTCCGCCTCGCCCAGAGCGATGAGCGCCTCGATCTCATCGGGCAGGAACCGCAACACTCCCGGCTCTCCAAGCCCGGTTTCGAGTACACCCTCGGCGAGAGGCCAAAGGACGCGATGCGCTTCGTTCACGTTCCCCAACGAGAGCTCCAGGAAGCCGAGCGCCGATAGATTGAACTGGCTCGCCTGCACCAGGCCGGACTGGCGGGCGACCTCCAGCCCTTCCTCAGCGGCGGTCCTGGCAGCTTGTGTCCGGCCCCGGTGCGCTTCCACGAGCGCCCTCGCAGAAAGGGCAAGCGCGCGGTAGGGCTGCTGGCCCGTCCACAACGTGATGGTGCAGCTCTCCTCGGCGTGCTCACCAGCCACCGACCAGTTGCCGGCCCAGCACTCCAGTTGGGCGAGCAGGAACAGGATCACCGCGAGCGAACCCTCGTCGCCTCCCTCTCGACAGCGCTTCTCGAGGTCGACGAACGTCGATCTCGACGCGTCCAGTTCATCCGTCCACATCAAGATGCAGGCCTCGCGGAACATCGGACTTCGAAGCGGACGCACGTCCGTTCCAGCTCCCTCGAGCGCGATCGCGCGGCTCATCACGTCCCGAGGAGATCCCTCGCCGGCGAGGAATTCATGGAAGCCGACCAGCCCGAGACCCTCGGCGAGGACCGCGTTGTCACCCTGAGCCTCCGCCAGATCCACCGCTGCACGAGCGTGAACCCTCGCGCGGTCGCGATCGCCGACCGCCTCCGCAGCAGCCGCAAGCTCCAATTGGATCTGTGTCTTCAAAGCCGGATCCTGCGCCGCCTCCGGAACGGCCTGTTCGGCGAGTGCTCGGGCCGAGAGCGCGTCATGGCTGTGGTAGTGGATCCTGGCGAGGAAGAGCAACGCCTCCGCACGCAGCCAGCCGGTGGGGGCTGCCTCCACCGCCTCCTCGAGCAAGATGGCAGCCCTGCCCATGTCCGCCGCCTCGAAGGCGTATTGACCGGCGTGCACCGTGCGATGGATCCGATCCTCGGCGTGTTCGGACGGGGTCAGCTCGCGAGCGAGCTCGGACAGTTGGGCCGCGGCGTCCGGCGCACCACGGCCGGCTGCCTTTCGGGCCGCCTCCTCCAACTCCGCGGCGACGCCCTCATCCGGCCCCTCGGCGGCGAGCGCGAGATGACGCGCCCGCTCTTCCTGGTCGACCACGACCGCAGCCAGCCGGCGGTGGATGTCTCGCCGTGCCTCTGCCGGGGACTCCGAGTACGCCACGGTCGCGAGCAGCGGGTGAGCCGATCGGATGCGTCCGCCGCTCTCTTCGATGACGCCGGCCTTGAAGGCATCCTCGATGTCGTCTTCGGCCGTCGGCCCGCCGATCGCTCCCGCGACCAGTGAGACCGTCGGCTGGGACGCAGCCGAGATGACCAGGAGCACCTGCCTGACCGGATCGGAGAGCTCGGACAACCGGTCGGTGATGAGGTCGGCGAGGTTCGACGGGACGGGAAGGTTCGCTTCCGGTTCCTGTTCGATCCCGCGTCGAAGGATCGCTCGTCCGAGTTCCAGAGCCAGGAACGGGTTCCCCGCCGATGCCTCGTGGATGCGAAGCAGGAGCGGGCGCGGGAAACGAGCGGACAACTCAGAGCTCAGCATGTTGCGCGTCGCCTGGAGCGTCATCGGCCCGACCATGACCCGTTGGATCCTGTCGTCCGGGAGAGCGCGCTCGAGTCCGAGAGGAAGAGGATCAGACTCCTGAGAGCGCACGGTCATGACGAGACCGATCGGTGCATCGTTCAAGCGCCGAAGCGCGAACTCCAGCACTCGTGCCGAGGGCGCGTCCAACCACGGTGTGTCATCGATCGCCAGCACCGACGGGCTCGCCGAGGCGAGCGCGAGCAGGGCGCCGTGGAAGGCGGTCGAGATCGCCCGCTGGTCGGGTGGGATGCCGGTTGCGTCCGCGCGAAGGAGAGCGACCTCGAGGGCCGATCGCTGGGGCGGAGGAAGTCCTTCGAGGCTCTCCTCGACGACCCCTTCCAAGAGGTCTCCCAAAGCGGCAAAGGAGAGCTTCGCTTCCGACTCGTTGGGCCGACACGAGAGCACACGATAGGAACGCGCCTTGGCTTGAGAGAGGGCTTCGAGCCACAGGGTGCTCTTGCCGATGCCCGCCTCTCCGCCGAGGATCAGCGCGACCGGCCCCGAGGGTATGCCGTCCAACAGCTTCGAGACGCGGGCCAGTTCGGTCTCCCTGCCGAACAACCCTCGCTCCATCACCGCCCCCGGTGCGTTCGCCCGCCATTATGCCGGTCGGGGACGCGGTCGCGATGGACGGGTCCGTCGATGAGCCATCTCTCGCACCGATGAGCGGGGACCCGCATCACGCTCACCCAGGTGCCTGCCCGGAACGTTCTGCATTGACGAATGGGCCAAGCGCCCTGCTCGTCCGTACTCCTGACGATGTGGTCGACCGACCACGTCGCCACGAGAGAAGGGAGAGCATCGATGATCGGATACCGCGTACGGGCGATCCACAGGGGATCGCCGAAGCCGCACCGTCTTCTGCTGTTCGCCGGTGCCGTGCTGGTGATGGTTCAGCTCACGGCGTCCGCAGCGGGTGCGGCCGGTTCGCAGGTCGGGTTCGGATTCAACGCCCCCGACATCGCCGGGTTCCCCACGGGGGAGGTCGCGTTGACCGGTGGCGGTGCCTTCAACCCCACCGCCGGAACGGTGCACGCGGGCGGTTCGTTCAGCTGCGTCGCGCAGGTGGACCAGGTGCCGCTCGCCGGCTGCCTGGCGGGAGAGGGCGTGCGGTGGGACACCGAGACCCCCCTGCTGTCGAGCACGACGTTCAAGTGCACCGGCGCGGCGGGCGAGGCCCTCAAGACGCAGACCACCACCGACCAGACCGTCGTGCTGCAGTCCGACTTCTATCGGGCCGGCGACGGCAACCAGGAGTCGTTCACGGCCAAGATGATCGTCTCGGCGGTCGACATCGCTCCCGACATCACGGGCGTCCAGGACGTCTGGGTGCAGGGCGTGGGCTGCACGGACGCGCTCGTGAACCTCAGTTCTTGAAGAACGACCGAGACCCCGTTCGATCCGGTGCCGGAACATACGAGATAGGAGGTTCGCATGCGAAGGACCAGCGCCACTTCAAGGATCGGTGTCATCTTCGTCACGGGGCTGCTGTTCGTTGCCCTCACCGCCAGCGCGGCGCTCGCGGCTCAGGGGAGCCCGAACGGCGCTGCGACGCAAAGGCCCGTCTTCTACGAGGGGGACCAAGTCATCGTCAACATGTTCGAGGTGCCGGCTGCTGAAGGCTCGCTGCTCGAGAGCAACCCGAGCATCAACACGATCTATGCCTCGAACGACCTGGACGACGAACAGGACTTCCTTTCAGTGATCGACGCCATCCAGGGCGAGGGATTCAACCCCTTGTGGCACCAGGTCCTCATCGTCTTCAACGAGGGATTCACTCCCCACCAGTTCGTTGCCGAAGATCAGGTCCTGGCGGCTGCGGCCGGAGCGCATCCTGAGATCACGCTCGTCTCGACGGACGAGGTCTACCGCTGTTCGATCGTTGGATCGACGTAAGGAGGACGAAGGGAGATACCCCGCCTCGCGACCGGATCGCATGAGGCGGGGTATCTCCATCAAGCCAGGAGGTATCGGCGATTCAAGGGGACCTCCGAGACCGGGTCGACGGCGAGGACGCGTCCCTCGAGGGTCACGGTGCCGTCGGCCGGATCGACCCGGATCGGGGGCACCGCCGTGTTGCGGACCAGCGATCCCCTGGTGACCGAGCGCGTGCCGTGCACCGCCACGAAGCGCCTCCGGCTCCCAAGCCGTTGCCGGACGCCACCCTCGAGCGCCGCCCCGGAGACGAACGTCGTTGACAGCGCCGCGGCGGCATCGCCGGTCGCACCCCAATGCGGGCCGTAGGTCACCGGTTCGGTTCCTTCGACGGAGGCGTTGCCCTGACCGAGGGCCCCCCAGGCGAAGAAGCCGGCCTTCAGGACCAGCTCGGGCTTCACCCCGAAGGTGGCGGGCCGCCACAGCACGATGTCGGCCAGGTGACCCGGCGCGAGCGAGCCGACGTCGCCCGCGATCCCGTGAACCAGCGCAGGCTCGGCCGTGTACTTCGCCAGGTACCGGAGAGCGCGAGCGTTGTCGTCGGCCTCGTCGAGGCCCGACCACCCCTTCATGACGTGGGCCAGCTGCCAGGTCCGCCGGATCGTCTCGCCGATCCGGCCCATCCCCTGGGAGTCGCTGTTGACGATCGAGATCGCGCCCATCTCGTGCAGCGGTCCCTCCGCCGCCATCGTGGCGGGGTGGATGCGCTCGCGGGCGGCCTCCACGTCCTCGGGCACGTCGGGCGAGCCGCCGTGCACCGCGAGGATCATCTCGAGGTGTTCGGCCGCCGTCGCCCGTCCGTACGGGATGGTCGGCGTCGTCGAGGAGCACACGACGTTGGGCTCCACCACGAGGCCGATCACGTCCGGCACGTGGCCCCCGCCGACGCCCTCCACGTGGTAGGCGTGGACGGCACGCCCCGCGATCGCCTCGATCGTCTCCTCGAGCTCGCAGGACTCGTTCAACCCGTCGGTGTGCAGGCAGACGGCGACGTCGTGCGCCTCGGCCAGCTCCAGCGTCGCGTCGACGGTCTCAGGATAGGCCCCCCAATCCTCGTGGATCTTGAGGCCGCACGCTCCCGCCTCGATCACGCGATCCACGTGCCCGGGGACGTCCGTGCGGGCGCTCGCCTGGAGCCCGAGGTTCACCGGCAGACCCTCGAAGGCGCGGTAGGTCTTGTCCATGACGTACGGGGGCTCCTCGAAGCCCGCCGTGATGAGCGTCGTGACGCCGGCCGACAACGCCACGGGGACGAGCCGCGGCGTGAGGAGGTGGACGTGACTGTCGATGGCCCCGGCGGTCGCGATGAGCCCGTAGCCGTTCACCGGCCACGTGTTCGGGCCGATCGTGAGCTCGACGCCGTCGGTGATGTCGGGGTTGCCCGCGCGGCCGATCCCGACGATCCGACCGTCCTTGATCCCGATGCTGGTCTTGACCACCCCGAGGATCGCGTCGACGACGACCACGCCCGCGATCAGCATGTCGAGCTCGCTCTCGGAGCTCGCTCGGTCGAACTGCGCCATCCGCGAACGGAAGTTCTTCGCGTAGCCCCAGACCGGTTCGTCGCCGAACCCGACGTGATCGTCCTCGACCCGGATCCACAGATCCGTATCGCCGAGGCGCACGCGATCGCCGGTGGTCGGCCCGTAGCGGCGCGCGTACTCCTCCCTGGACAGCTCAGCCATCGTGCCCCCCGCGGCCGCCGTACCGCATCAGCACGACCTCGCGGGTCTCGCCCGGCCCGAACCGCACCGACGCGCCCGAGGGGATATCGAGGCGGAACCCCCGTGCCGCCTCGCGGTCGAACACCAGGCGGCGGTTCGCCCGCCAGAAGGGGTAATGGGACGACACGCGTATCCCCCGGGTCGACGTGTTCGTCACCTCGAGGTGGAGGCGGTCACGCCCCGGTGCCAGCTCGATCGGGTCGTTCATCCCCACGGCCTCCGAAGGACGACGAGCCTGCTGCCCTCGTCGAGGAGCACCTCGAGACGGATCTCCTCGATGAGGTCGGCTACGCCCGTCATGAGCTGATCGTCCCCGACGGCCCGCCGCCCGGCCTCGAGCACGCCGTCGAACGAGGCGCCGGCCCGCGCCGCCATGTGCATCTCGTCGCAGATCAGCGCGGTGGCCTCCGGGGCGTTCAGCCGGAGCCCGAGGGCGAGGGTGCGCCGCGCGAGCTCGGCGGCGGCGAAGATCCGCAGGCGATCGGATTCGGTCGGGTTCAGGTACATCTCAGGCCGGCACGGCGGTGCCCCCGGGACGCTGTTGCGTGATGCAGTGAGGTCCCCCGCCCCCGAAGTTGAGACAGTTGCCGGGCACGGAGACGACCTCCCGGTCGGGGAACATCTTCGCGATCTGCTCGAGCGCCTGCTCGTCCTCGGGCCGTTCGGCGATCGGGACGACCACGCCATCGTTGGGAAGGTAGAAGTTGAGGTACGAGACGACCCCCGGCGGACGGGTCTCGAAGGGGATCACCTCGAACTCCCGCCCCTTCGCGTCGTGGGCGCGTCGAAGCCGATCGAGGTTGTCGCGTCCGCGCTCGTGATCGGGATCGCTCGGGTCCTCCGGCGCGAGGAGCGCTACCGTCGCCGGAGCGACGTACGGCGCGATGCCGTCGATGTGACCGTCCGTGTCCCGATCGGTGGCGTGTCCGAACTCGAGCCAGACGATCGCGTCGACGCCGAGGTAGTCGCGCAGGCCCTGCTCGATCTGCTCGCGCGACATCGTGGGGTTGCGGTTCGGGTTCAGAAGGCACTGCTCGGTGGTGATGAGCGTCCCCTCGCCGTCGACGAAGAACGATCCGCCCTCCAGGACGAACGGGGCCTCGTAGCGTCGCATCCCAAGATGCGAGGCGAGGCGACGCGGCACCTCGGCGTCCCTTTCGTACGGGACGTACTTCTCGCCCCAGGAGTTGAACCGGAAGTCGACCAGCGCGATGCGGCCTGCTGCGTCTCGGATGAAGATCGGACCGTTGTCGCGCATCCAGGAATCGTCGATCGGGAGAGGCAGGATCTCGACGCCGTCGCCGCAGACCCGGCGGACCTCCGCCACCTGGTCCGGATCGCACACCATGACGACGGGCTCGAAGGCCCCGATCGCCGTCGCCACCGCCGCGTAGTCATCCTTGGCCTCCTCGAAGCGTGCTCCCCAGAGCTCCCCTCGCGTCTGGGTCGGCCATTCCATCAGGCACGCCTCGTGCGGCTCCCACTCTGCCGGCATCGAGAAGCCGTCCTCGCGCGGGGTGGACGGTCGTTCGCTCATCGCACCTCCATGACCCTCATTCTGATGCCATCACCCGGCCGGCGTGAGCGGCCCTGGTCTCAGGGCTGCCGACTCAGCAGTCGACGGCGGCGCGGAGC
>DASXTX010000135.1:0-10823 GCA_036505195.1 Actinomycetota bacterium | reverse complement strand
AACGATGGAGATCACGGTCAAGGTCAACGGCGCCGACCGAAGCGCCGACGTCGAGCCCCGGATGCTCCTCGCGCACCTGATCCGGGAGGAGTTCGGGCTCACCGGCACGCACGTCGGCTGCGACACCACCAGCTGCGGCGCTTGCACGGTGCTGCTCGACGGCCGGCCGATCAAGTCCTGCACGATGTTCGGCGTGCAGGCCGACGGCCGGGAGGTGACGACCGTCGAGGGGCTGCTCCAGGAGGGGCAGCTCCACCCGATCCAGGCCGCGTTCAAGCAGGAGCACGGTCTGCAGTGCGGCTTCTGCACGCCGGGGATGATGCTCACCGGATCCGCGCTGCTCGCCGAGAACCCCTCGCCCTCCGAGGACGAGGTCCGCTGGGCGATCTCGGGCAACATCTGCCGGTGCACCGGCTACATGAACATCGTCAAGGCGATCCAGGCGGCCGGCCGCGACAGGGCGGCGGGCCCGGCCGAGACCGCCGACGCCACCGTGGCGAGCTGAGGGGGTCGCATGGCTGCCGAGACCGAAGAGATCCGAGGGATCGGACACAGCGTCCGGCGCGTCGAGGACGACCGGTTCATCCGCGGCGCCGGCAACTACATCGACGACATCCACCTGCCCGGGATGCTGTACATGGCGATCCTACGGAGCCCGTACGCGCACGCGAAACTCAACGGGATCGACGCCTCTGCGGCGCAGGCGCTCGAGGGCGTGATCGCGGTCGTCACCGGCGAGCTGATGGCACAGCACAACCTCGCGTGGATGCCGACGCTTTCGGGGGACACGGAGGCGGTGCTCGTCACCGACAAGGTGCGGTTCCAGGGGCAGGAGGTGGCGGCGGTGATCGCAACCGACCCCTACGTGGCCAAGGACGCCCTCGAGCTGATCGACGTCGACTACGAGCCGCTCGGAGTCGTCGTGTCTCCGGAGCAGGCGAAGGCGGCCGACGCGCCGCTGATCCGCGACGAGAAGGAGGGCCAGACCGACAACCACATCTACCACTGGGAGTCCGGCGACAAGGAGTCCACGGACACGGCGTTCGCGCAGGCCGACAGGGTCGTGTCCCTCGACACGTTCTACCCGCGCTCGCACCCGTCGCCGCTGGAGACCTGTGGATGCGTGGCGGACGTGAACCCGGCGACCGGTCAGGCGACGATCTATATGACCTCGCAGGCCCCGCAGTTGATCCGAACCGTGTTCGCGCTCGTCGCTGGCCTTCCGGAGGAGAAGATCCGGATCGTCTCGCCGGATATCGGCGGCGGCTTCGGCAACAAGGTCCCCGTGTATCCGGGGTACGTCATCGCAACGGCGGCCTCGCTCCTGCTCGGCCATCCCGTGAAGTGGATCGAGGAGCGCAGCGAGAACCTGATCTCGACCGGGTTCGCGCGCGATTTCCACATGCACGGTGAGATGGGGATCAAGGCCGACGGGACGATGACCGGCCTTCGGGTGTCGCTCGACGCCGACGAGGGAGCGTTCCACGCCGACGCCCAGCCGTCGAAGCTCAAGGTCGGGCTGTTCCACATCGTGAGCGGGTCGTACGACCTCCCCGCTGCGCACGTCACGGCCGATGGCTACTACACGAACAAGGCCCCGGGCGGCGTCGCCTACCGATGCTCGTTCCGGGTGACCGAGGCCTCGTACATGATCGAACGCCTGGTGCAGAACGCCGCCTATGAGATCGGCATGGACCCCGCGGACTTCCGGAAGAAGAACTTCATCGAGAAGGACCAGTTCCCGTACAGGAGCGCGACCGGGTTCGAGTACGACTCGGGCGATTACCAGGCCGCGATGGACCTCGCGCTCGAGAAGGTGGGCTACGAGCAGCTCCGAAAGGAGCAGACGGAGGGGCGCGAGCAGGGCCGGTTGATCGGGATTGGCCTCGCGAGCTTCACCGAGGTCGTCGGCGCCGGCCCGCACAAGGACTACGACATCCTCGGGATCAAGATGAACGACGGAGCCGAGCTCCGCGTGCACCCCACCGGCAAGGCGATCTTGAAGATCAGCTCGCAGACGCAGGGCCAGGGGCACGAGACGACGTTCGCCCAGATCGTGGCGGAGGAGCTCGGGATCCAGCCCGAGGACATCAAGGTGATGCATGGCGACTCGGACGACACGCCCTACGGGCTGGGGACGTACGCATCGCGTTCGACACCGACCGTCGGCGCGGCCACGGCGATGGTGGCGCGCAAGCTGCGCGACAAGGCCAGCAAGCTCGCCGCCCACCTCCTGGAGGTGTCCGACGAGGACGTCGAGTTCGAGCAAGGCCGCTTCACAGTGAAGGGTGCGCCGGACAAGGCGGTCACCATCCAGGACGTGGCGTTCGCTGCGTACACGAACTTCCCCGACGGGATGGAGGCCGGCCTGGAGGGCGTGACCTATTACGACCCGCCGAACCTCACGTTCCCGTTCGGAACCTACGCGGTGGTCGTCGAGGTGGACGCCGACACGGGCGTGTGGACGGTCGACCGCGTGGTCGCGGTCGACGACTGCGGCGTCCGCATCAACCCGATGATCGTGGAGGGCCAGATCCACGGCGGCCTGTGCGAGGGGTTCGGGATCGCGGCGATGGAGCAGATCACGTTCGACGAGGAGGGAAACTGCATCGGCGCCAACTTCCTCGACTACCTGCTGCCGACGGCGTGGGAGACGCCGCGGTTCGAGCTCGGCGAGACGGTGACGCCCTCACCCCACCACCCCATCGGCGCCAAGGGCGTCGGCGAGTCGGCCACGGTCGGGTCGCCGGCCGCGTTCGTGAACGCGGTGATCGACGCGCTGTGGCCGCTCGGCGTCCGCAACATCGACATGCCGCTCACGAGCGGGAAGGTATGGGAGGCAATCCAGGCCGCCAAGGCTGGGTAGCCTGGAACCGTGAAACCCGAGGTGCTCGCGCTCGCGACCGACCTGTCCCGGCGCGGCGAGCCGTTCGTGCTCGCGACCGTGGTCTGGCGACGGGCGCCGTCCTCGGGCAAGGAGGGATCGACCGCGCTCATCACGCCCGATCACCGCGTCCGCGGCTGGCTCGGCGGCGCCTGCGCCGAACCGACGGTCATCCGAGAATCGCTCAAGGCGCTCGAGGAGGGGACGCCGCGCCTCCTGTTCCTGGGTGGGGAGGAAGAACTGCTGCTCGCCGCGCGGGGCCGCGAGGGCGTCGTCACCGTGCCGATCGCCTGCCAGAGCGAGGGAGCCTTGGAGGTCTACGTGGAACCCGTCCTGCCGCAGCCCCACCTCGTCGTGATCGGCCGCTCGCCGGCCGTCGGCACGCTCGCCTCGATGGCCGGAGCGCTCGGCTGGCGAGCGGTCGTCGTGGACGAGGGCGGGCTCGCCGAGGACTACCCGGGCGCGGATCTCGTGCTCACCTCGCTCGAGCTCTCCGATGCCGACGTCACCGAACGCTCCGTGGTCGTCGTGGCCACGCAGGGCCATTACGACGAGGCGGCGCTGGCGGCGGCGCTCGCCACCCCGGCGGCGTATGTCGGTCTCGTCGCCTCGCGCAAGCGGGCGGACGCCATGCTCGGGTACCTGCGCGACCGGGGGGCGTCCGACGATCAGCTCGCGCGCGTGCACGCGCCGGCCGGCCTGGATCTGGGCAAGATCGCGCACGAGGAGATCGCCGTCGCGATCCTCGCCCAGCTCGTCCAGGAGCGCGCCGCGGGCAACCTCGCGGCCGCCTCGCCCGCGGATGTCCCGACGCACGAGGAGATCGACCCGGTCTGCGGCATGACGGTGGACGTCGCCTCGGCCATGTACAGGGCGACCTTCGAGGACACGACGTACTACTTCTGTTCCGCGGGCTGTCTGACGCGGTTCGAGGAGGACCCGGCGCGGTTCGCGGCGGCCGTTCCGGGGTAGCTGAGATGCGTGACACCCGCCGGGTGGACGCTCGGCGGCGACCGGAGGAGGAGGCGACCGATGGATGAGTCGACGACCGGCGACAGGACGCTTTCCGACGAGGACATCTTGACCGTGGCACCGTCGGCGAGCTCGGCCGAGACCGAGCGGCCGAGGAAAGACGACACCGACTCGCAGGACGCGGACGGCCGCGACGGCGACGCGACGGACCAGCAGGACGGCGACGCCAAGGACCAGCAGGACGCGGACGGCACGGATCAGCAGGACTCCGACACGACGGACTCGAACGACTCGGACGGGACCGACGCAGCGTCGTGACCTCGGTCGCCGAGCTCGAGCGGACCAGCGGCTCGCCGCTCGCCCGATGCATCGGTGAGGCCGAGGGCTTCCTGCGAGGGACGTGGGGGCGGCGACCCACGGTCCACCCGGGCGAGGATCCACTCGGGTTCGCCGACCTGCTGACGCTCGACGACGTCGACCGGATCTTGTCGACGACCTCGCTCCGAACGCCCGCGTTCCGTCTGGTCGAGGCGGGCGAGCAGATCCCCGAGACGGCGTACACGCGTTCGGGCACGACGGGTTCGAAGCCGGTCGCGGGCATGGCCGACCCCGCCCGGGTCTTCGAGCGTTTCCGGGACGGGGCGACGATCGTGTTCCAGGGCCTGCACCGCTACCACGAGCCCGTCACCCGCTTCTGCCGCGAGCTCGAGGTCGAGCTCGGCCACCCGTGCCAGGTCAACGCGTACGTGACGCCGGCGGGCGCGCAGGGACTCGAGCTCCACGACGACCCGCACGACGTGTTCGTGCTCCAGGCGTTCGGACGCAAGTCGTGGGAGATCCACACCGCACCGGGCGAGGACCAGCGCGAACCGCTCCGCGCCGAGATCGGCCCGGGCGACTGCATCTACATGCCGACCGGGACCCCGCACGCGGCGTCGACCCAGCGGTCGCTCTCCGGGCACCTCACCGTTGGCGTCCACGTCGTGGCGTGGCGCGAGCTCGTCCGCGCCGCGCTCGACCGCATCGCCTCGGACCCCTCGATGGACGAACCGATCCCCGCGGGGTGGCCGGCCGACGTCGGTGGGCTCGAACGATCGCTCCGCGAGCGGCTCGAGGCCGCGGGCACCGCCCTCGACGCCCTCGATGCCCGCGGGATCGTCGACGCGCGGTTCGAACGGTTCCTGTCGACCCGGCCGCCGCTGATCCGCGGTGCGCTCGTCGACCAGGGGGCGCTCGAGGGGATCTCCGACGGGTCGCGGCTCACCCGCCGGGACGGTTCGATCTGCGTGATCCGGATCCGCGACGAACGTCTCGTCGTGCTGCTCGGCGATCGCCGGCTCGAGATGCCGGCGTGGCTCGAGCCGGCGATGCGCCGGGTCGCGGCGACACCGTCGTTCGTGGTCGGGGATCTCGCGGACGTCCTCCCCGACCCCGGAGCCCGAGCGGTGCTCGCGCGCCGGCTCGTGCGAGAGGGACTGCTCCGCCCTCTACCCTGAGCGGTGTGCTGAGGCGTTCCGAACGGTGCTCGCAGGAGAGCGAGGCGCGCGGCGAGCCGATGGCGGGTACCGCGTCGACGGTCCGCTCCTGGCTCCTGCTCGAGGATCCCGGGCCCTGGGGCCGCGACGCGCTGCGCGACGCGCGGTTGCCCGAACGCGTGGGGCTCGAGCTCCAGCGCCGATGCCGCGCGGCCGGCGTCCGCCCGCTCCTGATCCGCCGCGCGTCGTCGAACGCCTCTGCCGCGGACGGCCTCGCGTGCTTCGCGATCCGTTCGGGACCCGAGCCCCCGTGGATCGAGCGCACCCGGCTCGCGAAGGTCGCGGACATCCTCGACCTCGACCTCCCCGCGCTCGGTCGAGGCGTCCGGCCCGGGTTCGAGCCGGTCGACGGACCCCTCTTCCTCGTGTGCACGCACGGGCGTCGGGACGTCTGCTGCGCCGAGCGCGGCCGCCCGCTCGCGCAGGCGCTCGCCTCCGCCCTCCCCGACCAGGCGTGGGAGAGCAGCCACGTCGGCGGGGACCGGTTCGCGGGCAACGTCGTCGCGTTCCCGCACGGCCTGTACCTCGGCCGCGTGCGGCCGGGCGAGGCCGCCGAGGTGGCTCGCGCGTACGCGGAGGGGAGCGTCTCCCTGCAGCACCTCCGCGGACGGTCGTGCTACCCGATGCCCGTCCAGGCGGCCGAGCACGCGCTCCGGACGAGCCAGGACTTCGACCGCGTCGACGACGTCGGGCTCGAACGCACCGAGGGGCGCCGCGGCGTGTCGACCTCCACCTTCCGAACGCCGATGGGGCGGTTCTCGGTCTCCGTCGCGATCGAGGAGTCGGCCCCGAGCTTCCTCACCTGCCACAGTCCCGTCGCCGAACCCGCCCCCGCGTACCGGACGATCGCTATCGTGCGCCGGCCCGACCTCGACTTGGGCGCGCCATGATCATCGGCGCGCGCGACGATGCGCGACGAGGTCCGAACCGCGCCCTGCGCGTACCATCGGCCCCATGAGCGAGCTCACCGACGTCCTGTCGGCGATCGAGTCGCTCTCGGCGCGCGGGAGCAAGCTCGCGCTCGCGACGATCGTGGCCGTGAGCGGTTCGACCTATCGCCGCCCGGGCGCCCGGCTGCTCGTCCCGGAGGAGGGCGAGCTCGTCGGGAACATCTCGGGCGGCTGCCTGGAGAACGACGTCGCGGACGTCGCGAAGGTCGTGATGACGGAAGGGGTCGCGCGCATCGTGTCGTTCGATCTCACCGCCGACGACGACGCCGTGTGGGGCTGGGGGCTCGGGTGCAACGGCGCGTTCGAGCTGTTCGTCGAGCCCGCCGACAAGGCCGCTGAGGTCGCGGGCGCGCTGCGGATGGCGCTGGAGGAGCAGCGCCCGATCTCGATGGTGACGGTGCTCGGCGCCGACGTCCCCGGGGTGGAGCAGGGCAACCGGATGCTCGTGAAGCCGGACGGCGTCGCCGAACGATCGCTCGGCGACGCCGCGCTCGACCGGGCCGCGCGCGCCGCCGCCTTGGAACTCCTCGAGGCCGAACGCAGCGAGGTGCGCACCCTCTCAGGGTCCAGCGGTCAGGCGCGCGCCTTCGTCGAGGTGCTCGAGCCGCCGCTGCGGCTGCTGATCTGCGGGGCCGGACACGATGCCGCGCCGCTGGTCGAGGCGGCGGCGGACCTGGGATGGAACCCGATCGTCGTCGACGACCGGCCGGAGTTCCTCAGCCGCGAGCGCTTCCCCAAGGCCGCGGATTTCGTGCTCGTCGAACGTCCGGACAAGGTCGCCGAGGTCGCCCCGGTCGACGCGCGCACGCACGTCGTGGTGATGACCCACAACTTCCTGCGCGACAAGGACTACGTCCGCTCCTTGCTCGCCTCGCCGGCCCGCTTCCTCGCGATGCTCGGGCCCGCGGTGCGGACCGAGCGCCTGCTAACCGAGCTCCGCGACGAGGGCGTCGACATCTCGGAGGCCCACCGCGCGCGCATCCGGGGTCCCGCCGGGCTCGATCTCGGCGCCGAGGGCGCGGAGGAGATCGCCGCCGCCATCGTCGCCGAGATCGTGGCCGTGAAGCGGGGACGGGGCGCCGGGTTCCTCAGAGACCGCCGGGGGCCGATCCACGCGCGCCCCGCGCACGTACGACCGTCCTCCTAGTACCAGTCCGCGGGCGGTCCCTTGTATTCCTGGATGGTGTTGCCACCGTCGACGACCAGCGCCTGCCCGGTGACGTAACTCGCGCCCTCCGAGGCCAGGAACGCGATCGCCTCCGCCACCTCCTCCGGTCGGCCGCTTCGGCCTACCGGAGTGTTACGGCCCGCGACCGCCTCTTCCGCCTCCTGCGCGCCAGTCTGGATCCATCCGGGCTGGACCGAATTGCAGGTGACGCCGCTCCTGGCCGTCTCGATCGCCACCGAACGCATGAGGCCATCCATCGCTGCCTTGCCCGCGCCGTAGCCTGCGCCCTCCGGGTTCGTGACGACCGGTCCGGTGACCGAACTCACCATCACGATCCTCCCGTAGCCACGTTCGATCATTCCAGGGAGGGCCGCTCGTGTGACGAAGAAGGCCGTCCAGAGGTTCAACCCGAGGTGTTGCCCGAACGCGGCAGCGGAGAGGTCCACGAACCGGGCCCACACACCCTCCAGACCGCTTTGAACCATCCCCGCGTTGTTGACCAACACATCGAGTCGCCCGAAGCGCGTTTCGACGGCCCGGACCAGCCCGCGTGCCTGCTGCTCGTCGGTCAGGTCGGCCGTGAACCCGGCCGCATCCATCCCCTCGTCCTGCAGTTGTTCGGCACGATCGACGATGCGGTCCGTCGTCGCCGTGACGGCCACCCGGGCTCCGCCTGAGCCCAACAACCGAGCCGTCGCGAACCCGATCCCATCGGGACTCCCGGCGCCGGTGACCAGGGCCACACGTTCGTCGAAACGACCCATGCGCGGCCGACGTTACCAGCGAGCGACGTCGGGCTCGCGATAGGCTCGCGGGGACGGCAAGGAGCATCGATGGAGATCGAGAACGAGTTCGACGTCCCCGCGCCCGTCGATCACGTCTGGGCGTACCTGCTGGACGTGGAGCGCGTCGCGCCCTGCATGCCGGGCGCGGAGCTCACCGAGGTCGTCGACGACCACACGTGGAAGGGCAAGGTCAACATGAAGCTCGGGCCGGTCTCGCTCGCGTTCGCCGGGACGGTCACGATGCAGGAGCGCGACGACCAGGCCAAGCGCATCGTGCTGGCCGCCAAGGGGATGGAGCAGAAGGGGAAGGGAGCCGCCAACGCCTCCGTGACGAGCTGGCTCGAGCGGGGCGACGGCGTGACGAACGTGAAGATGCGGGCCGACATCCATCTGACCGGGACCGTGGCGCAACTGAGCCGCGGCCTGTTGCCCGAGGTCAGCCGCAAGCTCACGCAGCAGTTCGCCGACTGCCTCCTCCAGAGCATGCAGGCGGCCGAGATACAGGCCACCGAGTCCGCGTACATCGCCGCCGCGGTGGCGGCCCCCGTCGAACCGTCCGCGCGGGCCGAGCCGATCGGAGGGATCCGCCTCGGGTTCGCCGCGATCTGGGCGTCGATCAAGGCCTTCTTCCGGCGTCTGTTCGGCAAGCGCGAGGCGTGATCTCCGCCCTCGTCCTGGCGGCCGGCGAGGGCACGCGGTTCGGCGGCACCAAGCAGGTCGAGATCCTGCGCGGCAAGCCGCTCGTGCAGCACGCGGTCGATGCGGCGTCGGCGGCGGGCGTCGGGGAGATCGTCGTCGTCCTCGGCCACGACGCGCTCCGGGTGCGCGGCGCGCTGGACCTGCCCGAACGAGCGCGGATCGTCGTGAACGAGCGTTACGCGGACGGTCAGTCGACCTCGCTCGCGGCCGGACTCCGGGCACTCGATCCTTCGAGCGATGCCGCGATCGTCCTGCTCGCGGATCAGCCGGGGATCGCTGCGCGCCACGTCCGGTCACTGGTGACCTCGTTCGATGCGGACGCGCCCGAGATCCTGCGGATCCGGTTCCGGGACGGGCCCGGTCCGGCGATCCTCCCGCGCTCCGTCTGGCACGAGGCGATGCGGCTGACCGGCGACGTCGGCGCGCGCGCGCTCCTCGAGTCGGAGCCCGGACGAACCCGTTGGCTCGACGTCGAGGAGGACGCCCCACCCGACGTCGACCGCCGGGCCGACCTCGAACGCGCCTGAAGCGGTGGACGAAGTGAGGCGCCCCGGCCGCCTTTGCGGCCGGGGCGCCTCGTCTCTACAGCTAGGTCGGGAGGGGCTAGCCGTAGAAGATGACGGTCACCCAGACGTTCCCGTCTGACTCGACGACGCCGACCGCGACGTGGTCGAACTCCCTGTTCAGGATGTTCCGGCGGTGCGGCGTCGAAGCCATGAACATGCCTTCGAGGTCCCAGAGGCTCGTAGCCATGCCCACGTTCTCGCCTCCGATGGACCACTGCTTGCCCTTCAGCTTGGCCGCGAGATCGTCCGTGTGGAAGATCCCTCCCGCGTCCGCCATGTCCTGCGAGTGCTTCTTGGCGTAACGGGTCAGCTCCAGGTCCAGCTTCAGCGCCGCGCGATCCTTGTCCGCCCGGTCGTCGTTGGTGAGCTGGACCATCCGGCCGCGCAGCCCGGTGCCGGCGTGAGCGGGTGTGATCGCGATCCCCGACGAGACGAGGACGGCCGCGAGCAGGAACACGAACGCCATCCGGCGCCGGCTCCGGCTGACCGACTTCGCCATGCCGCCTCCCTCGTCAGGGTCCCTGCAGGCTCGGGCTCCGGATGGAGGCCGGGTCCTTCGGCAGCTCGGCCACCCGCGCTCCTTGTGAGCGGTAGGGCCCGGAGCTTTGCGTCGCACCGTTCCCGGCGCTTTGCCGTTGTCGGGACCAACCCTTCGGGGGGGTTATCGGTGCGACGCCGACGTGAAATGAGTCTCGGCAGGTGGTTCGAGACGGAAGCGCTAGCCCGGATGACGACCTACCGCGCATCGGACCATCGGCCGAAAGGCTTAGAGGGGGGCGGGCTTAGCGGGAGGGCTGCAGCCTCCGGTGCCGCAGGGACGGCAGGATCTGCCGGACCTGCTCGACGCGAGCGAGGTCCAGCTCGGCGAAGGTGACCCCGACCCCGTCGGGGGCCTGGGCCACCAGGTTCCCCCAGGGGTCGGCGACCAGGCTGTGGCCGAAGTTCCGGCGCTCCCGGCCGGGTGGCCCCCAGGTCCCCCACTGCGCGGCGGCCACCACGAACGCCTGATCCTCGATGGCTCGTGCCCGAAGCAGGGGCTCCCAGTGGTCCACGCCGGTCTCGAACCGGAACGCGGCGGGCACGAACAGGATCGTCGCGCCCTGGACGGCCAGCGCCCGGTACAGCTCGGGGAACCGGAGGTCGTAGCAGATGGACAGGCCGACGCGGCCGAACTCGGTCTCGGCGGTCACGACCTGGTCCCCGGCCGAGAAGACGGACGACTCGCGGCTCGGGACCGCTCCCGGCGGGTCCGCGTCGAACAGGT
>DASXTX010000134.1:0-2447 GCA_036505195.1 Actinomycetota bacterium | reverse complement strand
CTCGCCCGAGGGCATCGACAGGTTGATCCCCGCGACCGCCGTCACGTCGGCGAACCGCTTCACCAGATCGACGAGGACGACCTCTCCACCGGCCATGACCGCGGAGCATACCCGAGGTCTGGCGCGACCGTTCGTCCGCGGCGAGGCGCCTCGTCAGCCGAGGTTGAGGTAGACCGACTTGCTCTCGAGGAAGTCCTCGACGCCGTGCTTGCCGAGCTCGCGACCGATCCCCGACTGCTTGTACCCGCCCCACGGCATCTCGGTCGGCGCCGGCTGTGAGTCGTTGATCCACACCACGCCCGCGCGGAGCGCCCGGGCGGTGAGCATCGCCTTCTTGACGTCGTTGGTCCACACGGCCGCCGCGAGCCCGTACTCGTTGTCGTTGGACATCGCGACCACCTCGTCGACCGAGGAGAACGGGATCACCGACATCACGGGCCCGAAGATCTCCTCGCGCGCGATCGTCGCGTCGTTGTCGACGTCGGCGAACACCGTGGGCGGGACGAAGTAGCCGTTCGCCAGGCGCTCGTCGGCCGGGCGGGTACCCTGCGTCGCGAGCGTCGCCTCCTTTGACCCGATCTCGATGAACCGCTCGACGCGCTCCTGCTGCTCCTTGCTCACGAGCGGTCCCATCTCGGTCTTCTCGTCGGATCCCTCGCCGAGGACGATCTGGGACGCCCGGTCGACGAACGCGTTCACGGCATCGTCGTAGAGTGGCCCCTCGACGAACACGCGCGTGCCCGCCGAGCAGATCTCGCCCTGGTTCCAGAACACCCCGTTCGCCGACCCCTCGAAGGCGGTCGGTCGATCGGCGTCCTCGAACACGATGTTCGGCGACTTGCCGCCGAGCTCGAGGGTCACGCGCTTCAGCGTGTTGGATCCCGAACGCATGATGATCTTGCCGACCTCGCGGGAGCCCGTGAAGGCGACCTTGTCCACCTTCGGGCTCGCGACGAGCGGCGCGCCGGCGGTCTCACCGAACCCGGTGAGCACGTGGAACACCCCGCGCGGCAGCCCAGCCTCCTCGAGGATCGCGGGGAGCTGCAGGCACGTGAGCGGCGTCTGCTCGGGCGGCTTGAGGATGAAGGTGCATCCCGCGGCCAGGGCCGGCGCGAGCTTCTGTGTCGCCATCATCAGCGGGTAGTTCCAGGGGGTGATGCCGACCGCGACGCCCATCGGCTCCTTCCACACCATGAACATCGCGTCCGGGGACAGGTGCTGGACGTCGCCGTCGATCTTGGTCGCCCATCCCCCGAAGTACTCGAACATGAATGCGACCTCGGCCACGTCCTCGCGTGCATCGCCGATCGGCTTGCCCGAGTCGAGGCACTCCATCCGGGCCAGGCGCTCGTGCTCCCGACGGACGATGTCGGCGGCCCGGAGCAGGATCCGGCCCCGCTCTCGGGCCGGAGTCCCCGGCCACCACGTACCGTCGTCGAACGTCCGCCGGGCGGCATCGATCGCCGCCTCGACGTCGGCGGCCTTCGAGTCCGGCGCCGTGGCGATCACCTCGCCAGTCGCCGGATCGAACACGTCGAAGCGCTCGCCGTCACGCGCGTCGACCCAGGCCCCGTCGATGTGGTTCTGCAACGCGTCGGCCACGGCTTCCTCCCGGTGGTGTCCTGAACGAGCGTTCAGCCTATCGCGGGAGTCGGGAGCCGTCGTCGCCGAGGCGGGGCTCAGGCCCCCGGGGCGAGCCACTCGCCGTCGGTCCACGTCGGCTCGCGCTCGAGCAGCTTCATGATCTTTCCGAAGTTCTCGTCGGTCTGGGGATCGTGGACCATCGCGAAGTAGGCGTCCTTGTCGTCGTACATCACGGCCACCACGACGTCGTCGCCCTCGTCGGCCTTGAGGACGTAGCCGCCGCGGTAGCCGTTCGCGGCCGCGCCGGCCGGGGGGCTGCTCATCATCGCGATGAGCTCGTCACGCTTGCCGGCCTTCGGTGTCATCCGCCCGAGCGTCCCGTACACAGAGCACCTTCCTTGACCAACGGTCGAACCCCGACGATCCGGGCCGGAGCATACGACGTCGACCACCCGCGACGGTAGGCTCGCCGGGTGGCGGGGGACCGAGCGAGGATCGTCACCAGCGACGGCGTGCGGCTCCACGTCCGCGAGTGGACGGGTGGCGACGGCGGCGTCCTCCTGATCCATGGGCTCGCCTCCTCCTCGCACATCTGGGACCTGGTCGCGCCGCGGCTCGTCCGGCTCGGGCACCACCCGGTCGCGTACGACCAACGCGGCCACGGCCGTTCCTCCAAGCCCTCCTCGGGCTACGGGTTCGAGCACACGGCCGCCGACGCCGCTGCGGTGATCCGCGCCACGCGGCTGCGCCGGCCGCTCGTCGTCGGACACTCGTGGGGCGCGAACGTCGCCCTCGAGCTCGCCGTGCGCCACCCTCGTCTCGTGTCCGGGGCGATCCTGCTGGACGGTGGCTTCTCCTCGATG
>DASXTX010000133.1:0-13167 GCA_036505195.1 Actinomycetota bacterium | reverse complement strand
AGCCTGCGGATCACGTCCCGAGTGTAGGTCGGTCGTTCCACTAGGGTGGCGGCGTGCTCCGACTCGACCACGTCGTGTACGCCGTCCCCGATCTCGATGAGGCCGCGGTCCGGTTCCGCGGGGAGTTCGGATTGGATTCGACCGAAGGCGGGCGGCACGAGCGCTGGGGAACGGCGAACCGGATCGTGCCGCTGGGTGATCAGTACCTGGAGCTCGTTGCCGCGGTGGACGAACCGATGGCTGCCGAGACCGCGTTCGGCAGGGGTGTGCTCGAACGCGCGGCGAGAGGCCGCGGCTGGTTCACGATCGCAGCGGTCGCCGACGACCTCGACGCGATCGCGTCGCGGCTCGGGATCGAGGTCGGCTCGGGATCGAGAACGCGCCCGGACGGCCAGACCGTCTGCTGGAGGATGGCCGGGCTCGACGACCAACGGCGCGAGCCCTGGATGCCGTTCTTCCTCATCTGGGACGTCCCTGACGAGCTGCACCCCGGGCGCGCTCGAGTCGGGCACGGCGTACGCGCAACCGGTCTCGCGTGGGTCGAGGTGGGCGGGGACGCCGAGCGACTCCGCACGTGGCTCGGTGGCGACGAGCTGCCGATCCGGGTGTCCGACGGCGAGCCGGGCATCCACCGGGTCGCGATCTCGACCGCCGACGGCGAGCTTGTGATCGAGTGAGCGAGGGCGGAGGGCCGCTCGTGCGGCCCTCCGCCGCTCGGTGTCAGTCCAGCTACTGGAGGTAGTTCTCCATCGCGAACTTGGCGACGTTCGTTCCGAGCTTTACGGCCTGCACGTCCGCGGTGCGGAAATGGAGCCCCGCCCAGATGCGGGCTTCGACGATCTCGTCGACCGCCTGCGAGAAGCTGCCGAACGAACGCGTAGCATCGCCGCCGGGATTGACGGCGAAGCTCGTGATCTGGTAGCCGCCCGCAGGTGCGTTGCCGAAGAACGCCCGCAGCACGGTGGTGTACGAACTGTCTTGCCCGAGATGCCCCGACACGTGATCGGGGTAGGGCGCCGCGAGCACCGGCGTCCACGTTGGATCAGGCGAGGTCGCGGGGTTGCCGTCCTCCGCCGCCCTGCGGATCGCCTGGAACGGCCGCCAGAAGCTGAAGTGGTACTTGTCGTTCCAGGTGTTGATCGCTGCGTCGGCCGTTGCCAGGTTCTGCATCGCGAGGACACGTGCGCTGTCAGCAGCGTCGAGATGGTTTCGTGCGATGAGCTGGCGGGCGACGTCGTTCCAGCTCGCGACGGGGTTGCTCTGCCACCACTTGGCGATATACGTCTGGGTTGCCGTTCGGGCCGAGGGCGTCACCACGCCGTCGCCGCCAAGCGCTTTGACCTCGTTGACATCCGCCGCATAGGCGGCGCTGTTGAGCGCAAGTGGACCGGCGGAACGGAATTGCGACGAGCTCTTCATCAGGAACGGCTTGACGCCGCCGACCCACGGAGTGGGGTCGAGCACCGTCGTGCCGTTCGGCGCCACCGGATCAAAGAACCCTGGGTTCGGGTTCGGCACGAACTGGGACGGCCCGAACCGTCCATCGTTCTTCCTCGCATCGATCATCGCCTGCGCTGCCGCGGTGCCGGCGGCGATCCCCTGATCCTTGAACAGCGAGTCGGGTATCGCGTTCACCGCGGCTTCGTACTGCGACGCGAGCGTCGCGAGCAGGGTCGCCCTGTTGGGGAACGTGATGTTCTGAGGGACGGTCTCGACGATGTTCTTCAGAACCAGATACGCGGCCGTTGCGATGGCCGCTTCATCGGACGCGGTGTTGGCGAACCGCTTCTTCAGAAGGTACGGCTGGTGATGCTTCGGCGTGATCGCGTTGACCGCGTCATAGACAGCCCCCTGAACCATCCCCATGTGGATTGCAGATGCTGGTGGTGCTCCGCCCGCTGGGCCTGGAATCCCCGGCCCGGGAAAGCCAGTGAGCGTGCTGACCGCGATGCGGTTCCACTGCATCACTGCGGTTGCGTCTGCCGTGGCGGGTGGTGCGGCCGATGCGCCGACGAAGCCGAGTGTCCCCAGGAGCGCACCGATTGCAACCGCGATGAACCAGACGGATCGTCTACGTGTCATGTCTTCCTCCCTCTCGACCAGTCGAGGTTAGGCCCCTCGTAGGTATGAGAGAGCCTCGTCTCCTCCGGGACGGGAATCCATTCGACATTCGTCATATCTTTCGAGGCGACGCGGTCCCCGCTCAGCTTGCTTTGGCCCTTGACACCTGGAGCTTCGACAACGCCGCCGTTCGGCTGCGAACACCCAGCTTGGCGAAGATGTTCTCGAGGTGCTTGCGGACGGTCGTCGGCTGGATCCACAGCTCGCGGGCGATCTCGGCGTTGGACAGCCCGTCCTCGACGCATCGCATCACCTCGCGCTCGCGCGCGGTCAACCTGTGCTCGCTCGAGGGCCGTTCGCTCAGCAGCCGGGCGGAGCCATCCCGCGTCGCCTCGACGAGGAGCGTCGAGCCGTCGCCCGCGATCACGAGCGTCCTGCAGGCGCCCGCGTGCAAGTCGGCGATCCGTTCGGGGAGTCGGGCAACGGGCATCTCGAGGTCGTCCCTCAGGACCCGTTCCGCCGTCTCTGATGCGAGCTCGATCCTCCTGGTGCCGCCCCGAAGGAGGATCCCCTTCTCCTGGGTCTCGTCCATCGCGGACAGCGCCGCTCGCAGGCATCGGCGAACGGACACCTGTTTCGACTCATCGAGGATCGACACGACCAAGAGTGCCTCTGTGACGATCTGCATCGGATTCATCGCGGTCTCCGGGTCCGAGCGCTCCCTCCAGGCTCTCGTCCAGCCGTGAGCACGGATCTATCCTTCCTCGCCCGCACGTTCGAGCCGAGTTCCCGCATCACACGGCCATGGTGATGTCCGGCACCTGGAACGGAGGGGTGGGCTGGGAAGGTGGATCCCGCTCAGCCGAGGGCCTGTTCGAGATCGGCGACCAGATCGTCCGGGTGCTCGATCCCGACGGAGAGCCGGATCAGCGTGTCGGGCACCTCGATCGGTGAGCCCGAGACACTCGCATGGGTCATCGGGCCGGGAAGCTCGATCAGGGACTCCACCCCCCCGAGCGACTCGGCGAGGAAGAACAGCTCCATGGACTCCGCTACCCGGATCGCCTCGTCGCGGCTGTCGACCTCGAAGCTGACCATCCCGCCGAAGTCCTTCATCTGCCGAACCGCGACCTCGAAGCCAGGATGGCCCGGCAGGCCAGGGTAGTGCACGCGAGTCACCCTCGGGTGCCCCTGGAGGAACTCGGCGATCCGCTTCGCGCCGCGGCAATGAGCCTCCATCCGCAGCGCGAGCGTCTTGACGCCACGCAGCGCGAGGTAGCAGTCCATCGGGCCCGGGACGGCACCGGCCGCGTTCACGAGGAACGAGAGGCGTTCGGCCAGCTCGTCGTCCCTCGACACGAGCGCGCCGCCGATCAGATCCGAGTGCCCGCCGAGGTACTTCGTCATCGAGTGCAGCACCACGTCGGCGCCGAGCTCGAGCGGCCGCTGCAGATACGGCGTCGCGAAGGTGTTGTCCACGACGCAACGAGCTCCCGCCTGGTGCGCGAGGTCGGCCACGGCGGCGATGTCGACCACCTTCAGGAAGGGGTTGGTGGGAGATTCGACCCACACCAGCGCCGTGTCCTCCCGTACGACGGAACGGCACGCGACGAGGTCCGTCATGTCCACCGTGTCGAACGCGAGGCCCCAGCGATCCATCACGCGCGCGAGCAGCCGGTAGGTACCCCCGTACACGTCGTCCGAGATCAGCACGTGGTCGCCCGGCTTCAGCGTGAGCAGCAGGGTGGTCGTCGCCCCGAGCCCGCTGGAGAAGCAGAGGCCCTTCGCGCCGCCCTCGAGCGAGGCGAGCACCTGCTGCAGCGCCTCGCGCGTCGGGTTGCCGGCGCGCGCATAGTCCCACGCCTTCGGCTTGCCGACGGCCGGCTGCGCGTACGTCGAGGTCTGGTAGATCGGGACGTTCACCGAGCCGTACTCGGCATCGGGGTCCTGGCCGGCGTGGATCGCCCTCGTTTCGAAGCGCATCGCGTCCTCGCTCACGGCGCCTGCCCTGGTTTCATCGCATCTCCGGAGGGATCGCCCACTTCCGACGCCTGAGCTCGTCGACCGCGTCCTGCCCCTGCCGGGCACGGGCCCACAGCGCCGACTTCCGCTTGGCGTCGTGCCCGGGCGCGAACTCGCGACCGGTGAGCGCGGTGCAGGCCGGGTCGCCGCAGGCGCAGGACGCGAGTCCCGGTAGCGAGGGCTGCTCGCGCGCGCGGGCGGGGGCGGTGGCACGGCGGTACGGGCGGGCGGGGAGCGTGGCGGAGGGCAGGACGATCTTGCCCTCCTTCGGATCGCCGGGGGCGCTGAACCGGCGTTCGAGCGCGAACAGCCCCGTGAGCGCCGCGAGCGCCGCGTCGACCTGGTCGGTCGATCGGAGGGCCGCCCCGTCGACCGACTGCGCGCGCAGCACCGTCCGCCGCCACGCGTGGGGACTCATGCCCTTCGGTGGGAGGAACCCCGACAGCACGACCGCCGTCGCGTGCGGGAACACCTCGATCGCCGAACCCTTCACCGCACCGCTGCGATACCGGGGGAACGCGTCCTCGATCACGCGGAACGCCCGGAAGCCGATCGTCATCCACGCGTAGAACGGGTGCTCGGCCATCTTAGGATCCGAGGGCGTGTTGAAGCATTGGATGCCGAACCACCGGAGCTCGCGTTCGGTCAGGCGGGAGCGGCCGGAGGATGCCCAGGCGGGCGGCGCGTCGATCGCCACCACGTCCGGGCCGAAGTCCGGGACGAGCTTGTGCAGGTCGTCCACGCTGACGTGCCGCGCGGTGTCCAGGACCGCCCGGTCCTGGTCGAGCAGCACGAGGTCGAGCCCCTTGCGAACCCCGACGTCGATCCCCAGCGCGCGCACGTCAGACGCGGGAACGGTGCGCGAGGAACTCGAGGAGGTCGCTGCGGGTCAGGACGCCGAGGACCTGCCCCGCCTTCTCGACCAGGACGGCCGGACCGTGCTGGAGCGTCTCGAACGCGAGCTCGATCGGCGCGTCGAACTCGACCAGGCCGATCGGCGGTCCCATGATCTCCGCGACGTCGGCCTGCAGGGCGTCGGGGTCGCGGAAGATGCGGTCCAGGAGCGCGTTCTCGTGCACCCCGCCGACGAACTGCGCCACGTCCACGCCGTCCTCCCGGACCACCGGGGCCTGCGAGATGTTGAACTCGTGCAGGACGTCGATCGCCTGGCGGACCTTCGCGTGCGCGTTCACGGTGACCAGGGGCGGGACGTGCCCGTGCTTGGCGGACAGGACCTCCTCGACGCGCACGATCTCGGGACGCTCCATCAGGCCGTACTGCAGGAGCCACGTGTCCGAGTACGCCTTCGAAAGGTAGTTGCGGCCCGTATCGGGGAGGATGACGACCATCGTGGTCTCGGCCGGGAGCTCGGCGGCGACCGTGAGCGCCGCGACGACCGCCGTACCGGAGGACGAGCCCACCAGGATCCCCTCTTCCCGCGTGATCCGGCGCGCCATCCGGAACGCGTCTCGGTCGGAGACCCGAACGTAGCGGTCGACGAGCGAGGGGTCGAACGTCGTCGGCCAGAAGTCCTCCCCGATACCCTCGGTCAGGTAGGGGTGCACGTCGCCCGAGTAGATCGACCCCTCGGGATCGGCGCCGACCACGAGCAGCTCCGGCCTCTGCTCCTTCAGGTACCGGGCGGCCCCCGAGATCGTCCCGCCGGTGCCGACCCCGGCGACCAGGACGTCGATCGTCCCGTCGGTCTGGCGCCAGATCTCGGGGCCGGTGGTCTCGTAGTGCGCGGCAGGGTTCTCGGGGTTGAAGTACTGGTTCGGCTGGTACGCGCCGGGGATCTCCTCGGCGAGGCGGTCGGCGACGCGGTAGTAGGACTCGGGGGATTCCGGCGGGACGGCGGTGGGACAGATCACGACCTCGGCGCCGTACGCCCGCAGGAGGGAGATCTTCTCCTGGCTCATCTTGTCGGGCATCACGAAGATGCAGCGGTACCCGCGGATCGCGGCGGCGATCGCGAGCCCGTGCCCCGTGTTGCCGGAGGTCGGCTCGACGATCGTGCCTCCCGGCTTCAGATGGCCCTCGCGTTCGGCCGCCTCGATCATCCGCAGGCCGATGCGGTCCTTGACGCTCCCGCCGGGGTTGAGCATCTCGAGCTTGGCCAGGACGGTCGGCTGCACGCTCCGGGCGACCTTGTCGAGGCGGACGAGCGGCGTGTCGCCGACCGCGTCGAGTACCGTGTCGAGTACGTCCACTCACCCTCCGAGGGGTCGTGTCGCCTCATCCTCCCACGAACGGTCCCACTCCCGTTCTCCCGAGGCGCCGTCTCGAAAGGTCCCCGGGAGCTTCACTCGGACGCCCGATGTGCCGATTGCTGAGTGATGGCAACCGACGAGCCCCAGGCACCGATCCACGGGCCGGCGGGGAGCTCCCTGCTCGTCGTGGACGACGACGCGTTCATCGCCCGCCTGCTCGAGATCGAATGCTCGGCCGCCGGGTACGACGTCCGGACGGCGGGGAGCGGCGACCGCGCGCTCGAGCTCGCCCGGGAGCGATGCCCCGACCTGATCCTGGCCGACGTGATGATGCCGAACATGGACGGCTTCGAGCTGACGCGCCGGCTGCGGATGGACGAACGCACCGCCGGCGCCAAGGTGATCCTGCTCACGGCCAGGGGGATGTCGGCCGACCGGCTGGAGGGCTTCGCGGTCGGCGCCGACGACTACGTGATCAAGCCGTTCGACACGGCCGAACTCCTCGCGCGCATCGGCGAGGTCCTGGCTGGGCCCAGGACCACCAGGCAGCCGGCCTGAACCACCGCGAGCATCCCGTCCTATCATCGCGAGCGTGAGCGCTCGCGAGATCCGAGCACCCCGCGGCACCGAGCTCTCGTGCCGCTCGTGGCCGCAGGAGGCCGCGATGCGGATGCTGATGAACAACCTCGACCCCGACGTCGCGGAGCGTCCACAGGACCTGGTCGTCTACGGCGGGACGGGGAAGGCCGCCCGGTCGTGGGAGGCGTTCGACGCGATCGTACGGACGCTGCGAACGCTCCGCGACGACGAGACGATGCTCGTGCAGTCCGGCAAGCCGGTCGGCGTCTTCCGGACGCACGAGATGGCGCCGCGCGTGCTGATCTCGAACTCGATGCTCGTGCCCAAGTGGGCGACGTGGGACACGTTCCGGGAGCTGGAGCACGCCGGGCTGACGATGTACGGGCAGATGACGGCGGGCTCGTGGATCTACATCGGGACCCAGGGGATCCTGCAGGGGACGTACGAGACGTTCGCCGAGGCCGCGACGCAGCGGTTCGGCGGTTCGCTCGCGGGGACCGTGACGCTCACTGGCGGGCTCGGCGGGATGGGCGGCGCGCAGCCGCTCGCCGTGACGATGAACGGAGGCGTCGCCCTCTGCGTCGAGATCGATCCGGCGCGGATCGAGCGTCGCATCAAGACGCGCTACCTCGACCGCGAGAGCGACGGACTCGACGAGGCGCTGCGGTGGGTGGACGAAGCTCGTTCGGCCCGCGAGGCGGTCTCGATCGGACTCGTCGGCAACTGCGCCGAGGTCCTGCCCGAGCTGCTCGCGCGCGGGTTCGCGCCGGATCTGGTGACCGACCAGACGAGCGCGCACGACCCGCTGGGCGGGTACGTGCCGGCGGGGCTGTCGCCCGAGGAGGCCGAGCGGCTGCGGCACGACGATCCGGACGGGTACGAGCGGCGCTCGTTCGAGTCCATGGCGCGGCACGTCGAGGCGATGGACGGCTTCCTGGACGGTGGCGCGGTGGTGTTCGACTACGGGAACAACCTGCGGGCGGGTGCCGAGGCCGGCGGGCTCGCGCACGAGCGCGCGTACGCGTACCCCGGCTTCGTGCCGGCGTTCGTCCGGCCGATGTTCTGCGAGGGCAAGGGCCCGTTCCGTTGGGCGGCGCTCTCGGGCGACCCCGAGGACATCTCGAAGACGGACCGCGCGGTCGCCGACCTCTTCCCGGAGAACGAGCGGCTGCACCGCTGGCTCGAGATGGCCGAGGAGCGAGTCGCGTTCCAGGGGTTGCCGGCGCGGATCTGTTGGCTCGGCTACGGCGAGCGGGCCAAGGCAGGTCTGCGGTTCAACGAGATGGTCGCGAGCGGCGAGCTCTCGGCGCCGATCGTCATCGGGCGCGACCACCTCGACAGCGGGAGCGTCGCCTCGCCGTACCGCGAGACGGAGGCGATGAAAGACGGTTCGGACGCGATCGCGGACTGGCCGATCCTGAACGCGCTCGTGAACACCGCCGCCGGCGCGCACTGGGTCAGCGTGCACCACGGCGGCGGAGTCGGGATCGGGTACTCGATCCACGCCGGCATGGTCGTGGTGGCCGACGGGAGCGAGAACGCGACGGCCCGGCTCGAACGCGTCCTGACGACCGATCCGGGAACCGGCGTCATGCGGCACGCCGACGCGGGCTACGAGGAGGCGCTCGCCGTGGCGGCCGATCGCGGGGTCCGGCTGCCGTGGCGTGAGTAGCGCTGTCGGCGACGAGCGGGAGTACGTTCCTTCGGTGGCCGGCTTCAGGGAGCGTCTGGAGTCCTTTGAGGCGGATCTCCGCGCGCGTCTCGAGCCGGACGAGCATGTGGTCGCCGTCGGAAGGTGCGAGGACGTCACCGATCGGGGAGGCGTGGATCAAGGGGGTGCCGGCTGGACCTTCGTGATGGTCACCGATCGCCACCTCCGCTGGGTTCCCGGCGTCTCACTGCGGTTCGAGACGGCGGTCGATCTCGATGACGTCACCGATGCTCTCGAGCAGATCAGCGCCCATCGCTACGCGATGACCATGCATCACGCGCCGGTCCGCGCGCTCCGGCAGGTCCCGGCGCATCGGTTCATGACGTTCCGGTGGGGGAACGCCATCGCGCTTCTCACCCTGAGGGGGACGAGGCTCGCGTTCAGCCGCCGGGACACGGAGGCAGCTCGAGCGCTCCGAGATCAGCTCGCTCGTCGTGGGGTCGTGGCGAAGCTGGTTCCGGGCCCACCGCGCCGCCCGAGGCCCGACCCGAAGCCCTACGTGCTCCGCCGACGTGGCGGTCAGTGACGGCCGCCGTTGCCGCTCGAACGGTCGGCTGCCTCCCGTGAACCGTAGTCCGGGCTCGTCCGGTAGATCAGGAAGTCGACGCTCGCCCAGATCGTCTTCGAGAACGGCCAGAACAGCAGCGGTACGAGCGCCACGATCGCGATCGACGTGACGGTGAGCGCCGGCACGTGCAGATCGGGGAGATCCATGGCGAGCCACACCACGAGCACGACGAGCCAGACGACCGCCGTGAACAGGTAGTTCAAGGTCATCGCGCCGAGGAACCCTCCCTCCTCGCGTTCCAGCCTGAGGCCGCACCGGGGGCACCGGTCGCGGATCTTGAACCAACTCGAGAAGAGCCGTCCCGAGCCGCAGCGGGGACAGTGTCTGGTGGCTCCCCGCAGGAAGACGGTGAAGCCACCCGGTGTTCGAGGTCCCTGGCCGGGTTGGCTCCGCGACCTTCCCTCGCCCTCCGGTGTCCTCCTCGGCTCGAGATCGTCCCACGGCCCCGACATCTCGAGGTCAGCGTACGACCGGGTCGCGGCTTGCCGCCGATGGGTGCCCCTCCGTAGCCTTGCGCCGTGCCGATCGGGGTCGGGGAGCCTCTCGCGCTCGAGGACGTCGTCGAGGTGGCCCTCGGCGCCGAGGTCGAGCTCGGTTCCGCGGCGTCGGTCAGGATCGGCGCCGCGCGCGACGTGATCGAACGCGCCGTCGCGTCGAACGAGACCGTCTACGGCGTGACGACCGGGTTCGGTTCGCTCGCGAACCAGCGCATCGAACCCGACCAGACCGACGCGCTCCAGCTCGGGATCGTCCGCTCGCACGCCACCGCCGTCGGGCGGCCGCTCTCGCGCGAGGAGGCGCGCGCGATGCTCCTGCTCCGAGCCCACGTGCTCGCGCTCGGACACTCGGGGGTCCGCGGCGAGGTCGTCGAGCGGATGGTCGAGATGCTGAACCGAGACCTGATCCCCGTCGTGCCCGAGCAGGGTTCGCTCGGCGCGTCGGGCGACCTGGCCCCGCTCGCGAACCTCGCGCTCCCGCTCGTCGGCCGCGGCGAGCTGCTCGTCGACGGAACACCTCGGCCCGCCGGCGACGTCCTTCGGTCCGCCGGGCTCGAACCGCTCCAGCTCCGGGCCAAGGAGGGACTCGCACTCGTCAACGGGACGCAGGGCATGCTCGCGATCGGGATCCTCGCGGTCGCCCGCGCCGAACGGCTCGTACGGACGGCCGACGTCACGGCCGCGATGAGCGTGGAGGCCGCGCTCGGCTCGGACCGGGTATTCGACGAGCGGCTCACGGCGCTCCGGCCGCACCCGGGGGTCGTCGTCTCCGCATCGAACCTCCGCCGGCTGCTCGAGGGGAGTCCGATCGTCGCGTCGCACCGCGACAGCACCCACCTGGTGCAGGACGCGTACTCCCTGCGCTGCTCGCCGCAGGTGAACGGCGCGACGCGCGAGGTGCTTCGGTTCGTCCGCGGCGTCCTCGAGGTCGAGGCGAACGCGGTCTCGGACAACCCGATCGTGCTCCCGGACGACGACGAGGTGCTCGCGGGCGGGAACTTCCACGGCCAACCGGTCGCGGTCGCGCTCGACGCGCTCGCGGCGGCGCTCGTCCCGCTGGCGAGCATCGCCGAGCGGCGGCTCTACCGGCTGCTCGATCCGACGAGGAACAACGGGTTGCCGGCGTTCCTGGTCGCCGAGAGCGGCCTGAACTCGGGGTTCATGCTCGTGCAGTACACAGCGGCGTCGCTCGTCTCCGAATGCAAGACGCTCGCGCATCCCGCCTCGGTCGATTCGATCGGTTCGAGCGCGGGCCAGGAGGACCACGTGAGCATGGGGATGACCGCCGCCCGCCACGCGCGGGAGGTGGTCTCGAACGCCGAGGTCGTGATCGCCCTCGAGGCGCTGGTGGCGGCGCAGGCGCTGGATCTCCGAGCGCCGCTCGAGCCGGCGGCGACGACGGGAGCCGCTCGGGATGCCATCCGCGCACGGGTCGCGTTCCTCGACGCCGACCGCGAGCTCGGTTCGGACATCGCTGCCGTGACAGATCTCCTGCGCACTGGTGTGTTGCTGGAGTCTGTGGAAGGAACCCTGGGTCGACTGGACTGATCGCGCGGGATGCGATCAGTGGTAGATCACGACGGGGGTGCCGTAGTCCGCGAGGCCGTACACCCACTGCGCGTTCCAGTACGGGATCCGGACACAGCCGTGGCTGGCCGCGTACGTGGGGATCTCGGTCCAGCCGTGGAGGGCCCGATATCCATCGAAGTAGCTCGGGTAGTAGAGATGGTTCGGGCTGAAGCCCGCGGTCTTCGCCCACACGCGGAACGAACCGTCGTGGGTCAAGCCGCCCGCTCCCGTCGAGACGTGGAGCATGTTCGTGATGTCGCCGCCTTCCACCGTGTACAGCACCTGCTTGGTCTGGTCGACCTCGAAATGGAAGCCCTGCCAGTCGCGGCGCGCGTGCGGTCGGATCGGATCCGCGAGCCTGCGCCACGTGCTCTCGCTCACCGCATCCGAACGGTCCATGCGCTGCACCTTGTGAAACGCGATGACGGCGTCGGCGGTTCGCGAGTCGTACCGGCCGTCCTTCGTCCCGACGAGCCGGTAGTTGAGGTCGACGAGCCGCCCTTCGAGCAGCCTCACGAAGCGACCCGACGAACCCCATGACAGATGCGGAAGCGGGGTGGCGTCGGCATGGGTCCTCGCGCTGCCCCTCAGGAGGTCGGGGGCCGAGAACGATGCCCTCGCGCGGTAGGTGCCGGGCCTCGGGATCGTGAGCCTCGCACGAAACCCACCGGCCGAGCCCATCATCACCGAGCGGGTATCGACGGTTCGGCCGTCCTTGATCAGCTCGACCAGGACGGACGAGCCAGGCCGCGCGGGACCGATCGTGCCGCGGACCACGACGTGATCGAACAACCGGACCGGTCCCATCCGAGCCGAGACCACGGCGCGGACCCCGACGGTCACGGGTTCGCTCACGCCGTTGCCGAGCACGGCCACGTAGCTGTCGGATCCAGAGGGCTCGATCCTGGTCGAGAACGCGCCCGCCGCATCGGTGGTCGCCGAGGCGATCGACGAACCCACGCCGTTCCGGACCTCGACCGTCGACCCTGCGGGTGCCCCCGTCGACGAGCCCGAGAGCGTCACGTGCTCGCCGAACGTGATCGTGTTCGACGACGCCGACAGCGTGATCGTGACGCCGGTCTGGGCGGGGGCCGCGGTCGGGGCGAGCAGCACGACCGCGACGACCAGCAGGAGCCCTGCGACCCGCTTCAACGTCCACCCACCCTCTCGCCGTCGACGAACGTCCGCACCACAGGGTTGTGGCCCGGCCGGTACGGCACCATTCGGAAGGCGTCGCCATCGAGGACCACGAGGTCGGCGGGCCTGCCGGGCGCAAGCGTACCCCGCTCCGGCGCGAAGCCAAGCACGTTGGATGCGTTCACCGTCGCGGCCGCCAACGCCTCGAGCGGTCGGAGGCCGTAGAGGGAACACGCCGTGGCGATCGCCTCGGGCATCGAGAGCACCGGGGACGTTCCCGGGTTGAGATCGGTCGCGATCGCAACCGCCGAGCCGGCGTCGAGCAGGGCTCGGACGTCCGGCGGGGACGAGCCCAGGAACAACGTCGACGTCGGCAGCAGGACGGCGACGGTCGCCGGCGCGCCGCCGAGCGCCGCGATCCCCGTGGCCGAGACGTGATTCAGGTGGTCCGCGCTCCTCACGGCGAGCGCGACGGCGGCCTCGGCCGCGCCCGAGGGCCCGAGCTGGTCGGCGTGGCAGCGGAGCGGGAGCCCGACGTCCGAGGCGCACCGCGCGACCTCCGCGAGGTCGTCGACGGAGAACGCGATGTCCTCCACGTACACGTCGACCGCGTCGACGAGACGCTCGCGCGCGGCCGCGGGGATAAGCTCGTCGCAGACGACGCCGACCCACTCGGCGCGCTCCATGCCTTCGGGCACGGCGTGGCACGCGAGCAGCGTGACCGAACACGTCTGTGGCGCCTCCTCGGAGAGCCGCCGGGCGAGGCGGGCCTGTCGGAGCTCGGCCTCGACCGAGAGCCCGTACCCGGTCTTG
>DASXTX010000132.1:0-5242 GCA_036505195.1 Actinomycetota bacterium | reverse complement strand
GTTCGCGAGCGTGATCGCCTCGTCGAAGTCACCGAACGACGCCACGCCCACGATCGGGCCGAACGTCTCCTGCTTGTACAGATCGTCGTCCATCGTGACGCCGTCCACGATCGTCGGGTGCACGAACAGGCCGGCCTCAGGTTCACCGACGAACCCGGCACGGGGAGCGTCACGCGTGATCCTCCCCGTCGCGCTCGAACCGTGGAGCGCGTGGTGCGGCTGCACCCAGTCGAGCCATCCGAGGAATCGGTCGCAGAAGCGCGACGAGATCATCGGTCCGTAGAGTACGTCCTCGAACGGATCGCCGATCGCCGCCGTCTCGACCGCCTCGGCGTACCGGGCGAGGAAGTCGTCGTGCACCTGCTCGTGCACGATCACCGTCCCGAGCGAGGTGCACCGCTGCCCCGCCGTCCCGAACCCGCTGAACAGCGCGCCCTCGACCGCGAGATCGAGGTCGGCGTCGGGCATCAGGACGAGCGGGTTCTTCCCGCCGAGCTCGAGACAAGGCGTCTGGAGGTGCCGGCCGCAGAGCTCGCCGAGCCGCCGTCCCACGTCGCTCGAACCCGTGAAGCCGACCTTGTCGATCAGGCCCTCGTCGAGAGCCTGCGAGAGCCCCTCGAACGTGGCGGCGCCATCGGCGAGCACCATGTTGAACACGCCATCGGGGAACCCGGCGTGCAGGAACAGCTGGGCGAGCGCCTCCGAGGTTGCGGGCGCGTACTCGGCGGGCTTCCAGACCACCGCGTTCCCACAGAGCAGTGCCGGGACCAGGTACCAGGATGGCACCGCGACCGGGAAGTTCCCCGCCGTGACGATCGCCGCGACGCCGACCGGGTTGCGGAACGTGAACAGCTGCTTGTCCGGGAGCTCGGACGGCACGGTCATCCCGTAGAGACGCCGGCCCTCCGAGACGAAGAAGTTGCAGGTGTCCACGACCTCCCGGACAGACCCCCTGGCCTCGGCGATGGGCTTGCCGATCTCGCGGGTCATGATGCGGGCGAGCATCTCGGCGTTGTCCTCGACCAGGCGCCCGAGCTGTTGGATCGCGCGCCCACGCACGGGCGCCGGCACGCGCGCCCAGTCGCGCTGCGCCTTCCGAGCTGCGGCGCACGCCTCGACGAAGGTCGTGGCATCGGCCAGCCCGACGGTCGCGACGATCTCGTCGAGCCTGGCCGGGTTCGGGAGGTCCCGGGTGCCGCCCGGCGCGTCCTCGCGCGCTCGGCCCCCGATCAGCGACGACACGATCTTGGGCATCACGGCCTCCCACGACTTCGTCCGGACGTCCCGATGCTAGTCGCGGAGGCGGCCGGCTCGCTCGGGGGCTCGTACGGAGATGAGCGCACGTACGTCGGATCGCGTATGTCAGGTACCCCTCGTGTGGATAGTCTGCTTCACGCCAGAGCGGCGGGCTTCCCCGCCGCCCGAATCGAGTCCCGGCGTGCCCGCCGCCGGCCGAAGAGGGGGGGTTGCTGCATGCTCGGACGGATCCGATATCGGAGGTTGGGCTTGATGGCCGCCGCGCTCAGCCTGTTGCTGCTCGCGTTGCTCGCGGTCCCGAGCCAGGCCGGGGGGCATCGCCGAGGCGGCTCGGTGATGAGCAAGTCCAGTCTCCGGTCGGAGAAGGAGGCAGCCGAGGAGAGCGACGAGATCCTCGGGATCGCCTATTCGTTCTCGGGGATCGCCACGGCGCCGGGGGTGGAGGTCGACTCCCAGGCGTACGTGCAGGCGTTCGACGCGGCCGCCAGTCTCCCGACTGTCGGCGGAGCCTGGTCGGAGCTGCAGGATAGGAACTACAACTCGGACAGCGAGGACTACCGCGACGCCTTCATCTCGAACTCGGGCGGCGGCTCGGGCAACGTCTCGGGCCGCATGACGGGACTCGCCGTCGCCGACAACGGCGACGTCTACGCAGGGGCGGCCGGTGGCGGCGTGTGGAAGTCCACGAACGACGGCGCCACCTGGACACCGGTCTTCGACGACGCCGCGGCCTCGATCGCGATCGGTGCGATCGCGATCAACCCGGACGATGACTCGGTCTGGGTCGGCACCGGCGAGAACAACACGGCGTTCGAGAACCACAAGGGCGTCGGGGTGTTCCGCTCCGACGACGGCGGCGCGACCTGGGACCAGGTCGGGCCGAACGTCACGAACAGCACGATCGGCGACCTCGAGTTCGACGGCGAGGGCAACGTCTACGTCGCGACGAGCCGAGGACTGTTCAGCCGGTCGCTCTCCGCTCCGCTGAATGACCCGTGGACGAAGGAGTTCGATGCCGCCACGTTCAACCAGCCCTTCAGCCCCTACGGGTTGTCGATCGTGAACGACGTCGAGGTCCGGCCCGGGACCAACGGACAGACCATCGTCGTCAACATGGCGTGGCGCTCAGGTGCGTCGTACAACGGGTTCTATGTGTCGCGGGACGGAGGTGGAACCTGGACCAAGCCGAACCTCCAAGGCGCGATCAACCCCAAGGAGGTCGGCACCGCCAGCATGGACTATTCGAGCAACGGCGGGAAGCTCTACACCGTCGTCGAGTCGACCAAGCTGATCAACAACCCGCAGATCCAGACGGGCAACACTGTCCTCGCGGGGATCTACGCTTCGGACACCGGCGATCCGACGGGCCCGTGGAGGCTGATCGCGGACTACCGCAAGCTCCAGCAGTCGGGCTCGGCGCTCAGGCTGTCCAAGGGCTACGCGCCAGGCGTGCAGGCCTGGTACAACCAGTTCCTCGGCGTGGATCCGGATCACGCGAACCACGTCTACGTCGGCCTCGAGGAGGTCTTCGAGACCCGGAACGGGGGCACCAGCTGGCGCGCGATCGGCCCGTACTGGAACTTCTCGCTGCCGTGCGCAACCGAGGGCGGTCTCGACTCGTGTCCGAAGACCACGCACCCGGACCAGCACGTCGTGGCGTTCGGTGGAGGCCAGGTGTGGGTCGGCAACGACGGCGGGATCTACAGCCGTGACCTCGACGAGCAGATGGCAACCCCCGAGGGCTGGCACAACCACAACGCCGACCTGCGCACGTTGCAGTACTACGGGGCCGGCGCCGGAGTTGCGGGTCCGATCGTGGGCCCCGATCCCGGCAACCCGGCCATCGATCCCGGTGACCTGATGGTCTGGGGCGGCATGCAGGACAACGGCGTCTCGCTGCTCACGCCGGACCTCTCCGAGATGGTCAGCCCGGAGGGCGGCGACGGCGGTCAGCAATTGGTCAACCCGAACAACGGCAACCAGACGATCGGCGAGTACGTCGGCCTCGACATGTGGCTGACGACCAACGGCGGCTACTCGCCCGCCGAACCGCCGTTCGATCTCGGGCCTCGGGTGTTCGAGGAGATCACGCCGGCCTGCGGCGCCTTCACGTACACGCCGGACCCATGTGACCCGCTCCCGCGCTTCATCGCGCCGTTCACCTGGGACAACGCCGACATCGACCACATGGTCGCCGGCGGGCGCTACGTGTGGGAGAGCACGATCGGGTTCGACACGAGGTGCTCGGAGACCGACTGCGACTGGGAGCAGGTCTTCGACACGGGAGCCGGCCGCAGCGTGACCGCGCTCAGCGTGTCCGGCGACACGATCTACGCCGGATGGTGCGCCCCGGGCACCGGCTGCAACCCGGCGACGTCGAGCACGACCGGCGCCGGGTTCAGCTCCGGGGTCGCGACCAACGCCGGCGGAACCTGGCATCAGGTCACCGGGTCGCTCCCGAATCGCTACATCAGCGCCGTCGCCATCGACCCGACCGATGCGACCGGGATGCACGTCTACGCCGCGCTCGGCGGCTTCTCCCGTCGATGGATCGACAGCGCCGGTGTCGGCCACGTGTTCGAGTCCGTGAACGGCGGCACGACCTGGACCGACATCAGCGGGGACCTGCCAGACGCCCCGGCCCGGGACCTGGTCCTGGACCAGGGCGGCAATCTCGTTCTCGCCACCGACGTCGGGGTGTTCACGGCGGGTCCGGGCGGGGGCTCGTGGTCGCAGCTCGGCTCCGGAATGCCACACGCGGTGATCGACGACCTGTCGTTCTACCCGAACGGCACGACGATCCTGGCCGCCACGCACGGTCGGGGACTCTGGTCGCTCGCGCCGCCGGCGTAGCCGATCGCACACCGAACGAACGGGCCCCGGATCTCCGGGGCCCGTTCGTTTGCGAGGAACGTTCGGGACTGCGACGATGGACGCATGGCCGCCGCGCGACGCCCCATGGTCAACCTCCTCGGGCGGGTCCCCCTGTTCGAGGGCTGTACGCGCGTCGATCTCTCGCGCGTAGCCTCGCTCTCGGAGGAGCGGATCTACCGCGAGGGCCAGGTGATCGTGAAGGCCGGCGACCCGGGCCGGGCCTTCTACGTGATCACGAACGGCAAGGCGAAGGTGGTCGCGGGCAAGACTCCGGGCGGGAAGAAAGAGGCCGAGCTCGGGCGGGGCGAGTTCTTCGGCGAGCTCTCGCTGCTGGATGGCGACTCGCGGACCCGGACCGTCGTCGCAGAGACGCCGCTCGAGACCGTGCGGATCGAGCGCTCGGAGTTCCGCAAGCTCTTACGGAAGGAACCCGACCTCGCGATCCGCCTGCTCGAGGGCATGGCCAAGCGGACCCGCAAGATCCTCGACACGCCCCCTCTCTAAAGGGGTTCCGCCCGCCCGCGCGATCGGCGCGGGGTGGTCGGTAAGCCGGCCGATGGCGGAGGCGGCTTCCTCGGGACGACCTCGGTGGTCGTGGTGGCTCCTGGTTGTCCGTGCCAATCATCCGCGGAAACGTCGTCGTGGAGAGCCGACTCACCGTGCATGAAGCGACATCGTCGGCGTTGAAGATCGACCCCGAGCAAGCCTGAGGTCCGCTGACGTCACGAGAGGTAGGCGAACGCCCGCTCCGCGAGATCGGACCAGCGATTCGCGTGCACGAGCGGGACCAGCACCCACTCTTTCATGGGCCGACCCTTCATGGGCTCGAAGGACTCGACGCCGGTCAATGCTCGCGCCCGCTCGAGGTCGTCGGGCCCGAGCTTGAACGTCATCGCGTCGCCGAACGTGCCCGCGAACACCTTGTCGCCCGCCTTCAGGACCGGCATCCCGAACATCTGGGAACGCGTGACGCCGCGCGCGACGAAGGTCTCGGCGAGCAGGTCGAAGCGTTCGACGGTCTTCGGCCCCACCTTCGGCATCGAAGGCGACCTCGCGGACTTGGTCGGCTTCTTCGCCTTCGGTGCTTTCGATGCGGGCTTGCGCTGCACCG
>DASXTX010000131.1:0-10764 GCA_036505195.1 Actinomycetota bacterium | reverse complement strand
GCGCGACGTCCATCTGGTGATGGGGCCGATGGATGGCTCGACACCGGTCGCGTTCCAAGTGTCGATCGACAGGGAGCCATTGCGTGATGCTTCAGGAAGTGACGTCGACGGCGGCGGAGCAGGGCTGCTCACCGAGCCGCGGATGTATCAGCTCGTTCGGCAGCGGGGACCGATCGCCGATCGTCTGTTCACGATCGAGTTCCTCGATCGCGGTGCGGAGGCGTTCGCGTTCACGTTCGGCTGATCCGCTGGCGGTCGTTTCGTGACCTCAGCGGAACTCGGAGGATGACCGCTGGCCTGCGGATTCTGTTCCGGGTCGAATCCGGTCCCTACCCTCGATTCATGACGTCATGCGGGATAGATACGGATCCCCGGCGAGGGAGGGCTACAACCACCCTTCCGTAGGACTTCGGAACAAGCGTTCGGATAACTTCGGCCAGGCTTGCGCACGACGAGAGGCACGGAGAGAAAGGCAAGGGGCGGTGCCCGCTCCCTGCCACTCTCAATGTACCGCGCACCGGGGGGCTTGCGGCAACACCCGGGTGGTGCCGCAGAATCGCCGAGGGCGAGATGAACACGCGGAACGGACGGGCACGTGATGGATGCCGAACGGTTGATGCCGACAGGAGCGTGACGATGACGGACCGTGCGGTGGCAATCGCCGGTGCCGAGCCGACAGGCTTGATGCTGTTGGCGGGCTGCCGCTGTCCAGCGTCCACGTAGTCATCGTCGAACGACGCACCAAACCAACGAGGTCGACGCGTCGCGAGCCGCTGGTCCGCCGTCCCGAGCGCAGGGACGCCCGGGCTTGCGGCGAGCCCCCGCGTCCGTGGCAAGGGTTCGTCTGGCGAACGGGAAGCGAGAGGCCCCGACGAGGCTGAAGGGGAGGGTGATCGCATGGGCGGCTACGTGCTCGATCTCCGGGAGATCGACCAGACGCAGGTCGCAGTCGTCGGCGGCAAAGGCGCGCACCTAGGAGAGCTTTCGCGGATCGAAGGCATCCGCGTGCCGGCAGGCTTTTGCGTGACGACCGACGCCTTCCGGCGAATCATGGAGGACGCGCCGTCGATCGAGGACCGGCTGGATCGGCTGTCGGACCTGAACCCCGACGATCGGGAGGCGATCCGCACGCGCAGCGCGGAGATCCGACGGGCCCTCGAAGGGATCGTCATCCCTGACGATCTGGCGGCGGCGATCACCCGCGCACTCGCCGGGCTCGGCGAGCGAGCCGCCTACGCCGTCCGATCGAGCGCGACGGCGGAGGACTCGCCGGCGGCCTCCTTCGCAGGCCAGGCGGACACGTACCTGAACGTCGTAGGGCCGGCGGCGATCCTGCAGCACGTCAGCCGGTGTTGGGCCTCGCTGTTCACCGAGCGGGCCGTGACCTACCGCGTGCGGAACGACTTCGACCACCGGAGGGTCCACATGGCCGTGCTCGTGCAGCAGATGGTCTTCCCGCGGGCGGCCGGCGTCCTCTTCACGACCGACCCCGTCACGTCCAACCGGAAGGTCGCCTCCGTGGAGGCCATCTTCGGCCTCGGCGAGGCCTTGGTCTCCGGCCGGGTGAACGCCGACGTCTACAAGGTGCGCGACGGCGACATCATCGCCCAGGCGGTCGCCACCAAGCAGCGTGCCGTCTACGCCTCGCCGGCAGGTGGAACACAGGAAGAGCCGATCGAGCCGGCGCAGCAGGAGCAGCCAGCGCTGGCAGACGCGCAGGTCGTGCAGCTCGCGCGGCTGGGCCGGCGGATCGAGGCGCACTTCGGCTGCCCCCAGGACATCGAATGGTGCCTGGTCGATGACGGTTTCCAGGTCGTTCAGAGCCGGCCGATCACCACGCTGTTCCCCATCCCGGAGGTCGGCGACCGAGCCAACCACGTCTACCTCTCCGTCGGTCATCAGCAGATGATGACCGACCCCATGAAGCCCCTGGGCCTCTCCTTTTGGCAGCTGACGACCCCCCGGCCCATGGCCGAGGCCGGCGGGAGGCTGTTCGTCGACGTCACCCAGCGCCTGGCGTCGCCGGCGAGCCGCGCCGACCTCCTCGAGGTCGTGGGGAGGGGCGACCCGCTGTTCCGGGACGCCCTGCAGACCATCCTCGAACGCGGCGACTTCATCCCGTCGCTCCCGGACGAGGAGCCTGGCGAGCCGGTCCTCGGCGGCGCGCCGGCCCCGATCGAGAACGATCCGGCCATCGTCACCGAGCTGATCGGGCGCAACCAGGCTTCCGTCGCCGCGTTGAAGCGCGACATCCGGACGAAGTCCGGATCGGCGCTGCTCGACTTCATCCTGGCGGACATCCAGGAGCTGAGACGGCTCCTGTTCGATCCGCAAAGCCATCGGGTTTTCTTGTCGGCGATGGAAGCGGCGTGGTGGCTCAACGAGCAACTCGAAAAGTGGCTGGGCGAGAAGAACGCGGCCGACACGCTCACACGGTCCGTCCCCCACAACGTCACGTCGGAGATGGGGCTGGAGCTCCTCGACGTCGCGGACGTGATCCGCCCGCACCCAGAAGTCGTCGCTTTCCTGCACGATGTCGAGGGCGAGGGCTTCCTCGACGAGCTGGCCAAGCTCGAGGGCGGACGTGAAGCAGCCGATGCCATACGGGCCTACCTCGACAAGCACGGCATGCGCTGCGTCGGCGAGATCGACATCACCAGGCCGCGTTGGAGCGAACGTCCCACCTCACTCCTGCCCATGATCCTCGCCAACGTCAAGAACTTCGAGCCGGGCGCCGGCGAGCGCCGATTCGATCAAGGGCGCCAGGAGGCGTGGAACAAAGAGCAGGAACTGCTGGAGCGCTTGCGAGCCCTGCCAGACGGGGAGCGGAAAGCCGAAGAGACCAAACGGATGATCGATCGCGTCCGGACCTTCATCGGGTACCGGGAGTATCCGAAGTACGGCATGGTCAGTCGCTACTTCGTGTACAAGCAAGCATTGCTGGACGAGGCCCAGCGCCTCGTGCAGGCCGACGTGCTTCGTGAGAAGGAAGACATCTTCTTCCTGACGTTCCAGGAACTTCACGATGTGGTGCGCACCAACCAGGTTGATGACGAGCTCATCGGTCGGCGCAAGGACGCGTTCAGGTCATATCAAGCGCTCACGCCACCCCGGGTGCTCACATCGGACGGCGAGGCCATCGCCGGAGCGTACCGACGTGAAGACCTGCCAACCGGTGCGCTGGTCGGCCTGCCGGTTTCTGCCGGGACCATCGAAGGGCGAGCCCGAGTCATCCTGGACATGGCGGAGGCCGATCTCGAACCGGGCGACATCCTGGTCACGGCGTACACGGACCCCAGCTGGTCACCCCTGTTCGTCGCGATCACGGGCCTGGTGACGGAGGTCGGGGGCCTGATGACGCATGGCGCAGTGATCGCACGGGAATACGGCATGCCGGCCGTCGTCGGGGTAGAACACGCCACGCAGCTCATCCAGGATGGGCAGCAGATCCGTGTGAACGGAACCGACGGGTACATCGAGATCCTCCCCGCGACGACGAACTAGCCTCGAAGTCGAAGTCCCGCTCGACATGCGTGTTGTCGGAGCGCCTGTCAGCGTTCGTGAAGAGACCATCTTCTGGGCCTTCTGCCAGATCCGTGCGAAGTCGCGGTGTTCGGGTGGATAGCCGTCCATCGGCCCATCCCAGTAGACCACCGTCTCGTAGAGTCGCCGCCCATAGAGATAGGTTCTGATCGGCTGCAACAACTCAGAGATGAACGCGTGAACTTGATCGGGATTGACCCAATCGAAGGCACCGGCTTCGTCCTCCACGCAACCGTCGAGCGACGTATTGGTGATGTAGATCAACTCGGACATACGAGAAGGGACCTAGGGCGTGTCCGCCGCCTTCTGGAGCTCGGCGACATCGATCTTCCCCATCTTGAGCATCGCCTCCATGGCGCGGCGCGCACGCTCCGGATCGGGATCTCCAATCAGCTCGTTCAGCTGGCGCGGCACGATCTGCCACGACAGGCCGAATCGGTCCTTGAGCCATCCGCACGGGCCCGGCTCGCCTCCGTCCGCCGTGAGCGCATCCCACAGCCGGTCGACCTCGTCCTGGTCCTCGCACTCGATGACGAACGAAACCGCCTCGTTGAAGCTGAAATCCGGTCCGCCGTTGAGGCCCTGGAAGTGCTGGCCATTGAGGGTGAAATCGACCGTCAGGACCATCCCGGCCGGTCCGCTGGGCGTGTCGGCGGGGGAGCGCCAGACCTGGTCGACGCTGCTGCCCGGCAGCAGGCTCGTGTAGAACCTGGCCGCCTCCTCAGCCTTGCCGTCGAACCAGAGGCAGGGAAATGGGTTGCGCATCTTGTCCTCCTATGAGAGCGCCCGTTTGCCATTACCTCATCGCAGGATAAGACGGCACAGGCGCACCGAACTCATCGATGACAGGATGACCGCCGGCAGCCGTAGACCCGTCACTTCTTGTCTCAGCGGTCGACCTCGGCCTCAAGCCCTCGGCGGTTTTGGCTTGCCACCCCTATCAGCGGACGAGGGCCGATCGGCGCCGTCTGGCTCGCCCACGTCGTCAAGGTGTTCTCGGCATTCGAGACGAACGACACGACGACGATCGACACGCTGCTCGCGGAGGATGTCGCGTGGAACGCACCAGGCCGGGGCATGAACTCGGGGCGTCGAAACCTGAAGCAGGAGCTGTTCGCGGGGATGGGCGACTGGCCGAGCTCACCGGCGGCACGCTGCGCGGCGAGATCCACGACGTCCTCGCGAGCGACGACCATTTCGTGGTCAGACCAGGCCGCGACGCCGAGCGGATCGGCAAGTTCTGGTCCACCCGCAGGCCGCACCATCGCCGAGCTGCTGATCGATTGCGAGGAGGACCGGACGCTCCGAGCGTGCTGGTCGGGATGCTGCGGGAGTCTGACCGATGAGCCCCAAGACAATTCCGTGGTGCGTTGTCGCCTTATGGGATCGGCGAGAGGACAGGCGTTGGCAAAGATCTGGCCGCGTGAGAAGCCGTGGCGCTAATGGAAGCGGACGGCCACCTTGAACGACCCGCTGTTATCCGCGTAGAAGCCCGGCGGACCCTGGAAAGACCAAGCGTCCCCGACGCCGAAGTACAACCGCGTGGCTCCTGTTGGCGGATGGAACCGCTGCGGTCTGCCGGTGGCGGTACGGCCATCGCCGATGAAGAAGGTCTGGGCCAGCGCGGGTGAAAGCGAAGCGAAGTCGCGATTCCCGGTGAAGTCGAGGGTCGCAGGGGGTGGTCCGGTGGGCACGGTATCGGCGAGGAAGACGCCGATGAGGTACCCGCCGCCGTCGGCGGACGAGATCCCCGAGATCGAGCCCACGGCTGGGATCGACAACGGCTTGGGGGCGAACGACGTCGCCTCGGGAGAAGCGGCGCACGACCACGTTGTCTCACCGTCCGGTCCCTCCGGCAGCGCGAATAGCTGAGGCGGTCCACCGACGCAACGATGGAAGTGCACGTCGTCGTCCTCATTTCGCGTGAGGAAGTCGACCCTCCCGTGAGCTCGGATGAGGATGCTGGTCACCGTCGATGGGAAGGACGCACAGGGCGGTGCCGTCCCGGCTCCACCACCCGCGGCGGCCGGCGGGTCGGCGAGGCCAGCGCCGAAGATGTTCGAAGTTCCCGGGACTTTGATCGTCGAGGCCCCATCACATCGAGACGGCTCGATCATCGAAGGGGCGGTTCTCCACGGCGCCTGCGGGTCCGAGCGTGGCGAGCATGCTCCGGCCACTGCGCTCCACGCCCCCAGGATGGCGAGGAGCAGGTAGACCGATGGTCTTCCCGGGCTCGCCCGCACGCACGCCCCCTGGCGAAGGTGATCCGCTAGCCGCGCACGCTAGTGCAAGAGTGGCTCTCCTGCGGTGTCGGTCGTCACCTCCGAGCGGAGGGGCGGCCCTGCTTCGCCTTACGCTTGCAGTCCCAACGGGGTTCGAACCCGTGTCTCCACCTTGAGAGGGGAATCCGGCACGTCCTGATACGTCCCGCCCGGTCCTGGCGGGACTATCCGCGCTGGTCAGAGGTCATCACCGCGAAGCGGCGGGACGAGACGGGACGGGACAGAACGGGCAGAGTGTCACCCGGCAACCGTGTTCGACTCGTCGACCGAGCTCCTCGGTGTGACCAAGCAACGCGCCCACCAGCTGGCCGACGAGCCGGGGTTCCCCGCGCCGGTCGAACGGACGGACGGGGCCGGTTGTGGAGCCGGCGTGAGGTCACTGCATGGGCGAGGGTTTGGCGAGCCGCGAAGCCGTGGCGCTGGAGCTCGTCCCCCGGCGATTCTTGACGCGACAACGGGCTGGGAGTGTGCTAGGAGGGGAAGCTCGGAGGAGGTGGTGGATGAAGCGGTTCCTGAGTGACTTCGGGAACAGACTCCGGTCGAAGGCGCAGATCCGACGGAACCGGTACGTCAAACGGTGGGTAGAGAAGACGCAACAACCTGAGGAGATGAAGGCCGGTGAGTGGTTCGGGGAGCCCCTAGACCTCAATCACGTGCCCCTCGTCGGACAGCGGAACCCTCGTGGCCGCGACGGCCGCCGCCTATGAATCGAACTTAGACTGCAGCTCGCCATGGCCCGCCGGCGTGGCGACAGAGTCCAAACTGGAGCGCTCACGCCGTTCTGCCGCTCGCCTACCATCCGCCACTGGCACGCCGTGAACGCGAGATCCTCGAGCACACCGTCCAGACCGTGGCCGAGCAGGCGGTCAAGGCCGACAAACTCGTCGATGAAGCGAAGGCTGCTGGTGGGGGGCGGTCATCCGGTCACCGTCCACGCGAAGATGCTGCGGCTCGAGCTTTACAAGGTGAAGGCCGACCTCGAGAGCGAGCTCGAGACGTAGTCGCTGAATTGCAGCAAGGGTGGTCTCGACGTTCACTGGGTTTGCGGTCTCGGCGTCTCACCCGGACACTGGCACAGGGGGAGCCCGCGCCGCATGGTGAGCCGGTCGTCTGAAACGGCGACTTCTACACCCCAAGCACACCGTACCGGACGAGTCCCGCAAACGCTCGCACGATGGGGCTGGGGACGCGCAGCCGTAAGGCGAGGGAGCCGCTCGGCGGGTGGGTCGCAACTGGAACGCGATAGGGTGGGGCCACCAACAATGCCTGGAAGGGGAGAAGATGCGCTTCCTACAAGGCGTCGCGAAGCTTGCGGCTGCAGCCACAGTCCTCGCGGTCCTGCTCCTCGCCGCCCCGGCAGGCGCGGTGATCGACGGGACATCCGACACAGCCAACAAGTACGCGAACGTTGGCGTGCTGCAGTTGAATGTCGAGGGGAAGTGGTTCGATTTCTGCTCGGGGACGCTTGTCCGCGCTGATGTCGTTCTCACCGCCGCGCACTGCACGGATTTTCTCGTCGAGGAAGGGCCTGATGGGTTCGGGCCCGACGACCTGAGGATCTCCTTCGATCCAGAGGGGGACGCACCCTACTACAGCGTCGACCACATCGTCGTCCACCCGGGCTGGCTCACTGCGGGGCCCTGTTTCGGCAACTCGAAGCATGCGTGCCTGGCGCCCCCGGCCGAGGACATCGCGCTTGTCTTCCTCGACGAGTCGGTTGCCGGCGTGACACCGGCGCCCATCGCGGAGGAGGGCTATCTCGACACGCTCGACCTGAAGAACGAGACGTTCACCGTCGTCGGCTACGGGACCGATGAATTCATCACCGGTAGCGGCGCGTCGCCGAAGGCGATCACCGTCTTTGACGGAATTCGAAGCTACCGCGACGTGACCGCGATCTCGGGGCAGGATGCCTTTCCGGACCGGTTCCTGAAGATCACGGCGGGGGTGTGTTTCGGCGATTCCGGCGGGCCACTGTTCCACGGCGAGACCATCGTTGCGCTGAACACGTGGACGTTTAGCTATCGCTGCGACGGGCCGAACCTGGAGTATCGGGTCGATTCGGCGGTCGCTCAGGAGTTCCTAGCCACGTATCTGTAACGGAGAGATCGCTGCCCGGGCTAGAGGTCCACTGGGTTAAGGCGTCAGCACGGCCGGACCCCTGGGCATTGGGGCACCGCTTCCCGGCGTCTCACGGTAACCAGGTGATCTAGGTTCCCGCGATTTGCCTGTAGGCGGTGGTGAGGTGTGTGAACGCGATGTGCTCCGGACCTTCGCCCAGGTCGCCTCTGGGGCAGTGCCGAGATCGAAGGGGTGGCCTCGGCACCTTCGCCGAGCTGCTGATCGACTGCGGGGAGGACCGGACGCTCTGGGCGGTGCTCGTCGGCATGCTGCGGGAGAGATCAGTCCATGCGACCTTGAAGGGGGGTCGTTGTCGGAGTATCGCCCGGACCCCATTGCGTACAGGTAGGCGGCTTGGCGAGTATCTCTTGCGAGAACTGAGGACGAGCGGTGGCCCTCTTCAAGCAACTTCCCAGGCGGGTGAGCGTTCTAGTCGTTGTGAGGAGAGCACTCCTTTTCTTGCTCGCGTCCCTGTGGGCCATTCCATTCTTGCCGGTGCTCGCGGCGCGCTCCCAAACCACCGTGTCCGGACGGATCGAGCAGGACACGACTTGGACCCAGGACAGCTCTCCCTTCGTTCTCATCGGACAGGTCGTGGTCGTCGCCGACGTCACACTCACGATCGAGCCCGGGGTGCAGGTCCGTGGGACTGTGGGGTCGTCCCTCGTCGTCAACGGCGCACTGAACGCCGTCGGCACACAGGAGCAGCGGATCATCCTTACCAGCGATTCTGGACAGCAGGACTGGAGCGGGATCCACTTGACTACGTCGTTCCAGCCGAGCCAAAGCCCGAGCGCACTCCGCTTCGTCACGATCGAGAGGGCCACGCGGGGGATCAAATGGGGCCTGACCCACTCCGGGGTACAGTTCAGCGACAACCAGCTCGAGGGCAATGGGATTGCATTGGTATTCGACAACCCGATTGCCGGGACCGTGGTTCAGCGGAGTGTCTTCACGAACAATGGCATAGCGGTAACGGGTATGACCAGAGGGCTCGTCGGAATCTACGAAAGTGACTTCTGGAACAACGAGATCAACCTGCTTCCGCGGCCGGAGAGTCCGTACGACTGCGGGCAGGATGACGGTGTATGGGACATCCACCGCAATGACATCCTGCGGGGCCCGGTGAACTCGGTGTACTTGTCCAACGACGTCCAGACGCCCTCGGGAAGTGGTGTCAGCGAGTACACGGTGTTGGCCATGGATAACTGGTGGGGAACCACGGACGACTTCTCGATCAGAGCACGAACCAGGGAGAACTTCGAGTGCTGCCCCACCCCCGTGGAGAAGAGGATCGAATGGAACCCGTTCTCAAGCGCCCCCCACACCGCGTGGGAGCCGCTCGGCGAGGTTCCGTATCCGGCCCCGGAGCCTGAAAGCCACGGCGATCCGGGCACGATCACAACGATCGAGCGGCCACGCCACAGCCGTTGCATCGATCGGGAAGAGCTGCGCCGGATCCGAGGCGACTCAGCAGGGGTGTTCGAGGATGTTGGACGAGTGAGTCTGGCGCTCATGCGAGACACCGCTGGGTGCCGGTGGTGGCATCCCAAAGAAGGCCGGTTCCTACAGGGAGATTGTTCGCAACCGAACTGGTTCCGACCGTCCCATCAGAAGGAGAGGGCGGGCGGCCTTCTAGAGTGGTCCTACGACTTGCCCAAGACCCTCCGAGCCGGTCGCTATGTTGCCTTGGCGACGGGCGGCGCGGAACCTATCCACGCTGCTCGCAACAGCAACTCTTTCCGCCTCGTCGATTTCCCTGGTTGACCGCGAGGGTTACGGCCGGTCCGACTTTAAGAGTCGGCCTACCGCGCAAGTTTTTTGCGCGTCCAGGACATCCCGGGGGGTCAAGAGCGCGATGCCCGAAGGTCAGCTCGGGAGCCGGCGCCGCACGGCGAGCCGGTAGCCGAGGAACTACGAGGAAAACCCGAGCTGCTCCAGAGTCTCGCTGCTAGTACCGGTGGTTAGGCGATGGTGGATCGGTTCTTCACCTCGTTGGCTTCACAACGTTTGGGGGTGCTGGGACTGAGGATCTTGGCGGGCGTTGGACTGACATTGTTCTGCGTGCTCCAGATCGCGTTCCCAAGCCCGCTCGCCGGAATCGACTTACGATTCCACCGCTGGATGTCGCGACGGGTCCCTGCCCTGTATGCCATCCCCGGGATGCGCCATCGCCTTGACGAACGGCTTCAAGTCAGAACGACCGTCCTGTTCGGCGGCCTCTTCGTGGTCGTGGGTATCTTGGTTGCGGGGCGTTGGCTAGCTGTGGTTTTAGGAGGCGGACGGCGAGGTGCGGAGCCCGCGCCGCACGTCGAGCCGGCAGCCGAGGAACTCGAGCCGTACCTTGTGAGTGTCGTCGGCGAGCGGGAGCCATGCACGTTGGAGTCCGGTGCGAACCCCGTCATGGTCGCGTTCCGGCTCGGCCACACCTCGACGCGGATGCTCGAGCATCACTACGCCGGACGCCTCGATCGTGCCGACCGTGAACTCGCTCGGGCTCTGACGCTGCGGCACGGTTGCGGCACGTTGTCGTGTCGCGCGACGACGACGCGGACGTAGACCCCTCCCGACCCACGGTTTCCTCTCGTAGTCCCAACGGGGTTCGAACCCGTGTCTCCACCTTGAGAGCGTGGTCCGAGTCGAGTCTGTTACCAGCGCCGGAGGCGGAAAGGGAACCCTGACCTGCGGATTGAGTTTCCGTCGCTTCCGGTCGCTACCCCTCAGTTTTCGGACGTCGTGCGGGATAGGTACGGGATCAACCGCCTGCTGACGAGTGTCACCACCTTGCACCGGCACCACCGCCATTGGCGTCGGATCG
>DASXTX010000130.1:0-7479 GCA_036505195.1 Actinomycetota bacterium | reverse complement strand
TGTCGGTCAATCTGCAGGGCCGTGAGATCGACGGGATCGTGCCGCCGGAGGACTACGACCGGGTTCGCGACGAGGTGGCCGACGCGATCGGGAGCTTCGTGGATCCCAAGACGGGCCGCTCGCCGGTGAAGCGGGTGTGGCGGCGCGAGGAGATCTTCAAGGGCAAGCACATCGAGACCGCGCCCGATCTGCTGTTCGAGCCGGCGGAGGGGTACTCCCTCACGCACGCGAAGGCCGCGGTGGAGGACGCCGACTGGGTCTCCGGCGACCACCGTATGGACGGCGTGATCGTCGCGGCCGGCCCTCAGGTGCAGCCGGACGCGTTCGGGGAGCAGGCGAATCTGGTCGACGTGGCGCCGACCATCCTCGCGGCGCTGGACGCGCCGGCCTCGGTGCAGCACACCGGGCGGGTGCTCACGAAGGTGGTGGGTGAGCAGGCCACCGTGCGAGCGGGCGAGGCCGTGGCCATCCCCGGGATGTCCGAGGACACGAGCGTGGTCAGCGAGACCGAGGCCGACGAGATGGAGGAGCACCTCCGAGGCCTCGGCTACCTCGAGTAGGGGAAGTTCGCGAGCCAAGCGATATCGATTTCGGTATCGGACGCGTCGGAAGGACACCTTGGTGTAAGAGTGGGTGTTACGACACCGCGATCCGGCTGCGCGACCCACAGGCTCCCGAACCCGACCACGCTTGCGCCGGGTCGCTGGCCGAGCTCCTCGGCGAGCTCCACGGTGCCGTCGGCCGGGTCCATGCGCGCGACCGAGTTCGCGCCGATGTCGACCCCCGCTCCGCCGCCGGACGTGAGCACCGGGATCGAGATCGCGATGAGCGCGAGGACCATGACGATCCCGCCGATCAACGCCCACCGACGGGAGACCGTCGGCGGCGGCGCCGGCGCCGGCGGCGATGATGCGAAGGGGTTCAGCCGCTCGACCGGGTCCTCGCCTTCGGGCACGACGCGCACGACCGACACGGGACTCGGACATGCCCTTGAACGTCAGCGGACCGCGGTCCTCGTACCGGATACCGTCGAGCCGTCGGGCGAGGTGAGTGACCTCGCGGGAGGCGAGGATCTCGCCGGCTCTTGCTTGGCCGCATAGGCGGGCGGCGAGGTTCAGCGCGCCTCCGCGGTAGCCACCCTGGACGGCGACCGCCTCGCCGGCATCGAGCCCGATCCCCACGGTGAGCGGCAGCTCCGGTTGTTCGAGCGTCTCTTCAACGAACCACTGCTGGAGATCGACCGCGGCACGGATGGCTTCCCGGGTCGATGAGAAGACGCAGAGGGCCTCGTCCCCGCGGAGCTCGAGGAGCGTGCCACCGCGTCCGTCGATGACCTCTCGCGCGATGTCGGCGAACTTCGCCGCGAGCTTCGCGGCGGCCTCATCGCCGCGCTCCTGCGTGAAGAGCGTGCAGCCACGGACATCGGCGATCAGGAACGTCCTGATCTGGACATCGTTCGAGCGGTTATGCCGGAGCTGGTCGTCCGGCAGGTCGGAGTCTTGCACGCGCGGATTAATCCGCTGCGAGCGCCATCTGTGTGAGAGCGAGGGCCGCGCTCAGCGCCCCGGCCTCGATCGAGCACACTGGCCGCGTGCTCCACGCGCCGGCGGTAGGACTCGCCGGAACGAGCCCCACCGCCGAAGCCTTGAATTCAGATCTCCGGCTGGAAGTAGTTCTGGTCGAGGAAGTGCGCGACCTTCTTGCCGAGCACGGATCCCTGCACGTCCGCGGTGCGGAAGTGGATGCCGCCCCACACCCGGGCATCGATGATCTCCTTGAGCGCGAGCGAGAGGCGCTCAAACCTCCGGTTCGGACATGGTGCGGGGGCGCACTTGTTGCTGACCACCGTGATCGAGACCTTGTCGGTGCCGAAGAAGTCCTGCATCGTGTTCACGATCGCGCTGCTGATGCACGAGTGACCCGAGGGGTGGTCGGGGAACCCGGGGTTGATCAGCGGGGGACCGGAAACCGCGACGGTCGGGTCGAAGAGCGGCACCCAGTTCGGATCCGCCAGGGTCGCCGGGTTCCCGTCGCTCCCCGCCAACCGGATGGCGGTGATCGGACGCCAGAAGCTGTGGAACGCCTTGTCGTTCCAGCAGCCGATCGAGGCGTCGGCGCCGGCCAGGTTGGTCATCGCGAAGAAGCGTGCGCTGTCGACGACGTCGAGACCGCGGCCCATCGCGAGCGACCGGTAGACGCGGTTCCAGATCGCGATCCCGTTGTCCTGCCAGAAGATCGCTGCCGCCGTCTGATCTGCGGTGCGCCTCGTGCTCGTGAGCGAGCCGAGCTCCTTCACTTCGTTGAACTCCTTGGCGTATGCCTCACTCGTGAGCCCGTTCGGCCCATCGGTGCGGAGGGTGTCCTCGAGCGTGTCGATGCTCGCGAACAGGAACGGCCGCACGAAGCCCACCCACGGCGCGGGGTCGGTGGCGACGAGGTTCGACGGACCCTGCGGCGGTCCGTTCCGCCAGTCCCCGGCATCGAATCCCTGCGGGAACGTGAACGATCCGCCCCGGCCGTCGCCCAGCCTCGCGGTGAGCATCGCGGCCGCCGCGGCCTCGCCGACCTCGACCCCGCCGTCCTCGGCGAGCCCGTCGGGCACGTGAGCTAGCGTCGTGTCGTACGACGACTGGAGTCCCGCGAGTAGCCCTGGGAGCTGCGCTGGACGGATCACGCCGGCCAATGCAGGCGTGCTGTCCGGGAAGCCGACGAGCACGCGGAACGCGGCCGTCGCGGCTGCAGCTTCCTTCGAGTCGCCGGGATCAGCGTCCGGCGAGAAGAGGTACGGCTGGTACCCGCCATCGATCGCGTTCACCGCGTCGTACACGGCGCCCTGCACCATAGCCAGGCTGAGCACGGCGGCGTGCGGGGGTTGCCCGTCGCCGCCCGCTCCGATCGGCGCCATGATCGCCGTCGACGAGATCCGGTTCCATTCGACCGCCACGTTCTCCGTGGTGTGAACCCCGTGCGCGGGCACCGAAAGCCCGGCCACGGCGAGCAACATGGCGACCGCGAGCCACATCACCCGCGCCGCCCATCGTGGTGCGTGTGCGATCTGCATGACCCCTCCCTTCCTCGAACGCCGAGGGCATCCGTCGTTCTCGCGGACGCTAGGAGGTCGCCGCCGAGGCAACTACGGTGGCTGCCAGGCAAATTCACGGGATGCTGCCTTCCGTCCGAACACGGTGCTTCCCGCTTGACGCCGCGCCGGGAGTGGCGGACAACTACTTCCGGTAGTCCGAGTTCGCAGGAGGTCGACCGCCCTGGAGGATCGGCAGGACGACGTGCTTGGAGAGCTCGATGCGCTGCGCCTCGAGGTCACGGAGCTGCGTGCATCTCGTACCCGACTCGCCATCACCACCGATGCCGAGCGCCGCAGCATCGAGCGCGCCCTGCACGAGGGCGTGCAGCAACTCCTGGTCGCGCTCGCGGCCAACCTGGAGCTTGCGGCCGGATCGATCGACGGCGATCTCGTGGCGACGAAGAACCTCCTCGCAGAGATGCGGGACGACGCCCGGCAGGCGCTGAAGCAGGCACGGGAGCTCGCGCACCGGATCTATCCGCCGCTGCTCGATGCGGGCGGCTTGGTAGCGGCGCTGCGCTCGGCGGCCGCGAGCGCCGACGTGCCAACTCGGATCGACGTTGCACCGGGTACGACGTGCCCCCCGGAGATCGCGGGAGCTGTGTACTTCTGCTGCCTAGAAGTGCTCGAGCGGGCCGCGGCCGGGGCGCCGGTGACGATCTCGGTTCGGGGCGAGGAGGGAGCGGTCGCCTTCGACGTCGTCGCCGAGTGCGACGTCGACGCGGAACGATCCCGGCTGCGCGACCGCGTCGAGGCCCTTGGCGGCCGAGTGACGATCCGGCCACGCTCCGACCGACGGGTTAGTGTGGCCGGCTCGCTGCCCCTCTCGCGATGACGCTAGTCGTTCTCCGAGAGGTACAGGATCACGGCCTTGACACGCTTGTGGACGGACGTCTCCCATGTGAGCCCGAGCTTCAGGAAGATCGAGTGGATCACCTTCTCCACCGACCTCTCCGCGAGGAACAGCGACGCTCCGATCGCCGCGTTGCTCTTGCCCATCGCCATCTCGCGCAGCACGTCGCGCTCTCGCGAAGTCAGCTGGTTGAGCTGAGACTCCTCGCCTCGTGCGTTGGCCGCAACCAACGCGTCGACGACCTTCGGGTCGATCACCGAACCGCCCTCCGCCACGGTGTGGATCGCGGACACGAGCTGCTTGACATCCTGTATGCGCTCCTTCAGGAGATAGGAACGTCGCGCACTCCCGCTCTCCAGGAGCGCGAGGGCGAAGGTCGGGTTGGCGTACTGACTGAGCACGACGACGCCGACGTCGGGATCCGTCTCACGCAGCCGCTCCGCCGCCCGGATCCCCTCATCGGTGTCGTCCGGAGGCATGCGGACGTCGGTGACGACGACGTCCGGCTTCTCCTCTTTGACCGCGGCGAGCAGGGAGTCGAGGTCGGCGCACACCGCCGCGACCTCGAGGTCGGGCTGGCTCTCGAGCAGCCGCCGAACGCCTTCGCGGACGAGGTAGTGATCCTCCGCGATCACCAGCCGGATCGGCATGACGCGAGGATACGCCGATGCTCACCGTCCTGATCGTCGACGACAACGAGAAGAACCGGAAGCTTGCCCAGGACGTCCTGAGCGCCGCCGGCTTCCGGACGCTCGGGGCCGCAACCGGCGCCGAAGCGGTCGCGCTCGCGGTGGAGCACGTCCCGGACGTGGTCCTGATGGACCTCGGGCTTCCCGACATGGACGGCACGGAGGCTGCGCGAAAGCTCGACGGCAACGAGCGGACGGCTCGGATCCCGGTGGTCGCCTTGAGCGCGCATCGCCTCGAGGGAGACGGCGGTTGGCTCGAGGAGGCCGGCTTCGCCGGGTGGCTCGAGAAGCCGATCAGCGTCGGCACGTTCCCTGATGAGGTGCGCCGATACTGCACCGGGGGCTGACCACTCTCGTCCCGATACCGTGCTACCACCCCTCGGATCTCCCCGTAGGCACGGTGGGATCGGGCCGCGGCCCTCCGTAGCTTCTGCCCCTAGACGGGAGCGTGCCCCGGTGTGAACATCGGCCGGCATACACAGCTCGCACGAGCCTGAGAGGAAGGGAGGCTCACATGCGGAGACTCTTGATCGGCGGCGCACTCGGGATCGTGGTCCTGTGCCTTGCGGCGTGCGCGGACTCCGGCACGCCCTCCGCGGCGGAGCAGGCCCTGCAGCGGAAAGCCGACATCTACGAGATCGACCAGATCGAGAAGAGGTTCCACGAGGCGACGACGCTGAAGGACATCGATCTGATGATGGGTCTGTGGGCGCCGAACGCGACCCTGACGGTGGGCCCCGGCAAAACCGCAGCCGGTGTTGAACAGATCCGCCGGTACTGGCTCAACAAGTCGACAGCGTTCATGCCGGAGACCCTGTGGGTTTCGGACCACCCCGCGTACAAGGTGGAGATCACGGTCAACGGCGACCGGGGCACGCTCCACTTCGAGTGCCACTATGTCGACTACCAGACCCATGAGGTCGCGCTGGTGACCGTGGCCGACCAAGACGTGGCGCGGATCGACGGGCGGTGGCTGATCACCAACATGGTTGCCGGATCGACCACGCTGGCCCCCTGAGTTGTCGTCGGACGGTTCCTTGTCGGACGCTCGTACACCCGAGCGAGAAGAGGCGGCCGCCGTTCAGGATCTGGGGCCGTTGCGTCGTGGGTACGGCCCGCTCGTCCGAGCGGTCGCCCGCCTGCCGGCCAAGGTTCACACCAAACTGCTCGTCGCGTTCGTCGGTACTTCCGTGCTCCTCGTCACAGTGGGAGTGCTCGGTTTGCGTGTGCTCGGGGAGTCCAACGACCGCGTCGGGGACCTCGGAGCGCTTCGGGAACGGGCCTTCGCGTACGGCCAGCTTCAGCGTGACGCCTGGCACGTCCGCGCTCTCCTCTCGCAGAATGTCGGAGACGACTTCTACAAGGTGTGGCCCGGCGCGGATCCGGGAGACGCCGCCGACCCCATCGCCGTGGACCTCCTCGTCATGGACGCCGTCATCGGCGTCGGGGCCGAGACTAACGTCGATCGCTTGGGATTCGTACCTCCCGCGGACGACGCGGAGACCCTTCGATCGATCCGTTCGACGGCGGAGGGTCTGTCGAAGGTGATGAAAAACACGATCATGCTCGACAAGCAGATTATCCGACAGCTTGCGAGGGTGGACGCCGAAGAGCCTCCTCCCGGCGGCGACCGCTGGCTGGTCCACCGCCAACGGGCGGAACGGCTCGCGAACGACCTGTATCAACTCGCCGCCGAACTCGCCAACAGGACGACCGCTCAGATCGACGACCTGATCGCACGGAACGCGAGCTCCTTCCAGTACTCGCGGAACCTCTTCATCGGTGTCGCGGTGGCGGCGATGGTCCTCGCGTTGCTGCTGGGGTTCATCCTGTCGTGGTCGTTGATCGGACCGATCCAGCGGATCGACGCTCGGCTGGCCGCGATCGCCTCGGGAGACTTCTCGGGGCACGTCGAGGTCGAGAACCGCGACGAGCTGGGCGCGCTCGGGACAAACGTGAACCGGATGAACGACGAGCTCAGGCGTCTGTACGGTGAGCTCGAAACGACGAGCCAACACAAGTCGGAGTTCCTGGCCAGCATGTCCCACGAGCTGCGGACGCCGTTGAACGCGATCATCGGTTTCTCGCAGGTGTTGCGCGAGAGGTTGGTCGGCGATGTGAACGAGAAGCAGGCTGAGTACCTCCACGACATCATCTCCTCGGGCAACCACCTGCTCTCGCTGATCAACGACGTCCTCGACCTGTCGAAGGTCGAGGCCGGGCAGGTCGAGCTCGAGATCGCGCCGTTCTCGTTGAAGGAGACGCTCGAGCGGGGGGTCCTCATGGTCAAGGAGCGGGCGATCGACAACGGGGTCGGGCTCACGCTCGAGGCCGACCCGCTCGTCGAACTCGTCGAGGCGGATCAGCGCCGAACCAGCCAGGTGGTCGTCAACCTGCTCTCCAACGCGGTCAAGTTCACGCCCGAAGGTGGGAGCATCAACGTGAGCTCGGCCCGAGTCAACGGCGAGATCCACGTTTCGGTCGCGGACACGGGCCCGGGGATCGCGCCGGAGGACCAGGCTCGGATCTTCGAGGAGTTCCAGCAGACCGAACTCGGGGCGAAGGCGCGGGACGGGACCGGACTCGGGCTTGCCCTGTCGAAGAGGCTGATCGAGCTCCAGGGGGGTCGCATCTGGGTCGAGAGCGAGCTCGGCAGGGGAAGCAGGTTCACGTTCGCGATCCCGGCCAAGGTGAGCTGATGGCGGCCGAGCGCATCCTCATCGCCGAGGACAACGGCTTGAGCATGAAGCTCTTCCGAGATGTGCTCCAGGTGAGCGGCTACGAGACGCTCGAGGCGACGACCGGCGAACAGGCGGTCGAGCTCGCGACCGGCCAGGCACCCGATCTCGTCCTGA
>DASXTX010000129.1:0-7600 GCA_036505195.1 Actinomycetota bacterium | reverse complement strand
GGTCGAGCCCCGTCGTCGGCTCGTCGAGGAAAAGCACCTCGGGCTGGTGGATCAATCCCATGGCGACGTCGAGACGGCGCTTCATGCCGCCGGAGTAGGTCATGGCCGGCCGGTCCGCCGCGCTCTCGAGCTGGAAGAGGCGCAGCAGCTCCTCGACGCGCGCGCGGATCTGCGCCGCCGGCAGGCGATAGAGATGGCCCTGCAGCGTCAGGTTCTCGCGTCCGGTGCCGGTGATGTCCACGCCGGAGGCCTGGGCGACGTAGCCGATGCGGCGGCGGACCTCCCCCGGCTCCTCGACGACGTCGAAGCCGGCGACACAGGCGCGCCCGGCGGTGGGCGCCGAAAGAGTCGTCAGGATGCGGACGGTGGTGGACTTGCCGGCGCCGTTCGGCCCCAGCAGGGCGAAGACCTCACCGGCCTCGACGGTCAGGTCGATCCCGGCAACGGCCTCGACGTCCCCGTACGACTTGCGGAGCTCCGCGACGACGATCGCTGGATCGCCCACGTCGGCCAGGCTACCCGGTCACGACGGAACGTAGCCGCGAGCCTTGTCGACGACGTTCAGCAGGGGCCGCCCGGTCAGGTACCGCTCGAGGTTCCGGACGAAGAGCTCCACCACGCCCTCGCGCCACCCGGCGGCGTCCCCGGCCATGTGCGGTGAGACGATCACGTTCGGCACCGTCCAGAGCGGATTGTGCTCGGGGAGCGGCTCCTCCTCGAAGACGTCGAGCGCGGCACCGGCGATCGCTCCGGTCTCGAGCGCCCGGAGCAGCGCCCGCTGATCGACCGTGCTCCCCCGGCCGACGTTCACGAACCTGGCCCAGGGCTCCATCGCCTCGAACACCACGTGGTCGAACAGGTGATGGGTCTCGTCTGTGGCGGGCAGCGCATCGATCACGTAGTCCGCCGACCGGACGGCGTCGGCGAGCTGCTCGGCGCCGAAGATCTCGACCAGCACGTCGTCACCCGGTCGGGGCGTTCGAGCGACGCCGCGGACGGACATCCGCAGCGCGGCGCAGGTGCGAGCGATCGCGCGTCCGATCGGTCCGATGCCCACGACGAGGACCCGCTTGCGCTCGAGCCGTTCGGTCTCGTTGTGCCGCCACTCGCGACGCCCCTGCCGCTCGAAGACCCCGCCGAGACCCTTCGCGAACGCGAGCATCAACCCGAGGACGTACTCGGCGATCGCGTCCTCGTAGACGCCGCGAGCGTTCGTGAGGACGACGTGGCTCGCCGCGAGCTCGGGGAAGAGCAGGTTGTCGACGCCGGCAGACGCCGACTGGATCCACTGCAGGTCGGCCGCGCTCCCCCACGCCCCGGAGAGCAGGGCGCTCCGCGGACGCCAGGCGAACAGCACGTCCCTGCCCTCGAGCGCACCGGCGAGCGACGGGACGTCGTCGGCGAACGCGAGGTCGACGGTGTCGGCGATCGCCCCGATGCCCGGGGGCGGGTCATCGGCGGTCGCGCCCATGACCGCCACGCGGGCGCGGGCGGTCACAGCGGGCGCCGGCTCGAGAAGCCGGTGCCGAGCGGATGCCAGTTTGCGACGGCCTCCTCGCCGACCCTCCAGCAGAGGTAGACGCGCTCGCCGTCGAGCTCGGCCGGGAAGTCCACGAGCCCGGTCTCGGGGTCGCGCAGAAGGATGTTCTCCGCGGCCAGGCGCTCGAGCTCGGTCCGAAGCGTCGCGCTCGCGTCCCAGTACTCGCGCCCTGCGTGGCTCCCGCCGCCGTCCGCGACGACCCGTTCCTTCACCACCTCGGCCTCCCGCAGGATCACCTGACGGGCGTCGCGGATCCTGGCCAGCCGCTCCCGGAGCTCGGGCAGCATCGCGTTGGCCTCCGCGACGTCGTACGAACGCTCCTCGGACATCACGCCACCCCGAGCAGTGCCGGAAGCTGGTCCATCGCGGTGATTCGCGCGCCCGGCGCGTCGGCGAAGCGCTCGCGCCGATCGATCAGCACGGGGAACATGCCGACCGCGTGCGCCGGGTCGACGTCGAACTCGGGGTTGTCCCCGACGTAAACCGATCGCTCAGGGGTCACGCCCGCCCTGGTCATGGCGAGCCGGAAGATCCGTGGGTCGGGCTTCTCGAACCCCTCCACGCCCGACACGACGCTCACCTGGAAGTACCCGCGGACGCCGAGGTCCTCGAGGAGCCGCTCGAGCCACTCCTCGAAGTTCGACACCACGCCGAGCAGCAGGCCGGCGTCGCGCAGCCGGTCGAGGACGGGCGTGACGTCATCGAACAGACGGTAGTTCCCGAGGTCGGTGAACTCGGCGTACACGATGTCGATCAGACCGTTGGCGTCGGGGATCCCGAGCTCGCGCAGGAAGATGCCGTACACGTCGTGCCAGAACCGGCGCGAGCGTTCGGGCGAGGTGGTCCACAGCTCGTTCGCCTCGGCCGCCGCGCGGAACCGATCGAACACGACGTGCCCGCGCTCGCGGATCGTCTCGGGCGAGATGTCGTGGCCCTCGCGGCGGAGGATCTCGGCGAACAGGTCGGGGAAGGTGGGGTGGGGGTGGACGAGCGTCTCGCCGGCGTCGAAGAACACCGCCGCGAACCCGGAGGAGGTCACGGCTCCAGGATAGCGACGGAGCGGGCTCGCTCCCGTCCCGCCGTCAGTCGACCGCGCGTGTGGACAGGTCGTTCCAGAGCTGCTCGACCTGGCTCTCGAGCTCGTCGAGCGAGCCCTCGTTGTCGACGAGGAAGTCCGCCGCCGCGGCCTTGTCCTCGAGCGGCGCCTGAGCGTCGATGCGCGCACGGATCGATGGCTCGGACATGCCGCGCTGACGCATCAGGCGCCTGATCTGCGTGGCGACGGTTGCCGAGACGACGACGAGGATCTCGAACGCCGTGTGCATCCCGGTCTCGACGAGCAGCGGGGCGCTGAACACCACGACCCGATCGGTGTCCCGGTACGCCTCCGAGCCCTCGGCGAAGAGCCGCCGGACCTCGGGATGGACGATCTGCTCGAGATCACGCCGGGCCGCGGGGTCCGCGAACACGATGCTCGCGAGCGCCTCGCGGTCGAGCTCGCCACCGGGCGCGAGAACGTCCGCGCCGAACCGTTCGATCACGGCGGCGTGACCCGGCGTGCCGGGTTCGACGGCCTCGCGCGCGAGCAGGTCCGCGTCGAAGACGACCGCGCCCCGCTTCTCCAGCAGGCGGGCGACGGTCGACTTGCCCGACCCGATCCCGCCGGTCAGCCCGACCAGCAGCACGGACCTAGCCCGAGCGCCCTTCGCGCCGCTTCAGATCCTCCAAGATCGCCTCGAGCGAGATGTCCTCCTCGCTCGCCCCCTCACCCTCCCCGGCCTCCTGCGTGGCAGGCTCGGCCGCGGCTCCAGCGGCAGGCTCCGTCGGCTCTTCGTCGACGACAGCGTCCGTGCTCGGTGCGGCTTCGGGCGTCGACGGGTCGCCGATCGGACCCTCCGCCTGCGCCGCGACCGCCGTCCCGGCGGGTGCGGCGACCCCGTCGGGGGCGGGCTCGGAAGCGCCCGACCCGGCGCCCCCGTCGGGTGCGACCTCGGTCGGAGCGATCTCGGAGTCCGCCGCAGCGAGCGGCGCCGAAGAGGGCGAAGCCGAGCCCACCCCCGCCGCCACGGCATCGGCCGCCTCCTCCTCGATCTCGGTAGCCGGGCGTGGCATCGCGCCGCCGACCTGACGCATCGACAGGCTGATGCGCCGGCGCGGCACGTCCACCTCGATCACCTTGACGCGCACCTCGTCGCCGACCGACAGGACACTCTCGGGGGTCTCGATGTGCTGCTCGGAGATCTCGGAGATGTGGACCAGCCCCTCGATGCCGGCAGCCACGCGGACGAATGCGCCGAACGGCACGAGCTTGGTGACCTGGCCGTCGATGATCTCGCCGGCCGAGTACTTGCGCTCGAACTCCTTCCAGGGGTCCTCCTGGGTGGCCTTGAGCGAGAGGGAGACGCGCTCGCGCTCGAGATCGACGTCGAGCACCTCGACCTCGACCTCCTGGCCGACCTGCACGACCTCGCTCGGGTGGTCGACGTGCTTCCACGAGAGCTCGGACACGTGCACGAGCCCGTCGACGCCGCCGAGGTCGACGAACGCGCCGAAGTTCACGATCGAGGACACCGTGCCCTTGCGGCGCTCGCCCTTCTGGAGCGACTCGAGGAACTTCTTGCGGCCCTCGCTCTGCGACTCCTCCAGGAAGGCGCGACGCGAGAGCACCACGTTGTTGCGGTTGCGGTCGAGCTCGATGATCTTGGCCTCGAGCTCGGTCCCGACGAACGGATGCAGGTCCCGGACCCGCCGGAGATCCACCAGCGACGCCGGCAGGAACCCGCGGAGCCCGATGTCCAGGATCAGGCCACCCTTGACAACCTCGATGACCGGGCCCTTGATCGTGCCGCCCGACTGCATCACCTCTTCGATCCGACCCCAGGCGCGCTCGTACTGCGCGCGCTTCTTCGACAGGATCAGGCGGCCCTCCTTGTCCTCCTTCTGGAGCACGAGGGCCTCGACCTCGTCGCCGACCTTCACGACCTGGCTGGGGTCGACGTCGTGGCGGATCGACAGTTCCTTGGTGGGGATGACGCCTTCGGACTTGTAGCCGATGTCCAGCAGGACCTCGTCACGGTCGATCTTCACGACCGTCCCCTCGAGGATGTCCCCCTCCTTGAAGTCCCGCAGCGAGGCCTCGATGGCCTCACGGAGCTCCTCGGGGGTGAAGTCCCGCATCTCGCTCGCCGTCTCGATCTGAACCAACTCCTCCCGCGCACGAGGCGCGCACCGACCGACCCTTGGGATTCGCCGGGATGCTGGTGCGCCTCGCGGCCCACGGATGGTAGTTGGCCTGCGGAAACAGCGTCAACGAGCGAGGCCGCGCCGTGCGTCCGCGGCCTCGCTCGGAGGAGCGTCAGTGGGGTTCGGCGACGACCGCCGAGGCCGCCCAGGCGGCCCCGTTGCCGCACATCGTGACTTCGTCCTGAGGGACCGGCGCGCCCACGCAGAGCGGTTCGGTCGCGATCGACGCGCCGGACGCGTCCAGCGCCGACACGGTCCCGGCGGCATCGTTCGGGACCCACAGCACGAAGTACCGGGCGTCGAACGCGTTCGGTCCGTTCGCGAGATCGGCCGTCGTGCGGGAACCGTCCGAGAGCTCGAAGACGACGCTGTCCACCCGGTCCGAAACGATCCCCGCGTAGGCCGTGACCGGGCCCGACCCGAAGCTCGTCCCCGCGACCCGCAGATCCCGCTGCCCGGGATCGCCCTCGACGTTCGTGCAGAGCCTCACGCCCCCGTTGTCGCCCAGGTCGCCGAGGAACAGCTCGGCGCATGTGCCCCAACCGATGTTCCCCACGCCCGAGTGGTCGGCGGCGAACGCCGTCATGCTCCACTCGACCCCCTCGACGTACCCGGACGCGACCACAACCTTGTCGGTCAGGACCTCGTCGTCGCCGATCTCTCGATCGATGTAGGGATCCTCCACGCCGCCGGCTCGGACGTCCGGCCATCCGCCCGGCCCGAGGTTCGCGAATGGCGCAGGCGTCACGAACGTGACACCCGGCTCCGGTGTCGGGATCGACGCCGTCCCCTCCGCCGCGGGCTGGCTGGCGGACCGGTCGAGCGTGACGCGGATCAGGCCGCTCGCGCCCCCGACGAAGCCGATCACCAACGCCGCGGCGACGGCGAGACCGAACACGCGGCGCCGTCGAACCCGGGCCACCGTCCCGGGCGGCATCGACCGCATCCCGATGCCGTCGGTGTGCCGATCCATCGTCTCGCGCAGCCTCGTCTCGAGATCCATCACGCTTCCTCCTCCTCGTCTCCCGCGCGTTCGTTCGTTCCCACCCGCGCGCGCAGCGTCGCCATCGCGCGCGAGACCAGCGAGTTGACCGCCCGGGGCGAACACCGCAGGACCTCCGCGACCCGCTCTTCGTTCAGGTCCTCGTAGTAGCGCAGGACGACCGCCGCCCGTTGACGCTCCGGCAGCTCGCCCAACGCGGTCCACAGGACGTCTCGATCCTCGAGCCCTCCTCGATCGGGCTCGACCTTCCGTTCCACCGCACGGCGCAGGTACCGCCGCTCGACCGCCTCCCGACGGCGCCGGGCGCGGCAGAGGTTGACGACCGTGCGTCGCAGGTAGGCATCGAACGCCGAGGCGTCCCGGAGCCCGGTGATCCGGCCCGCCGCGCGGATGAAGGCCTCATGCGCGATGTCCTCGGCCGCGTTCGGGTCATCGCTGAGGAGCCTGGCGAGGCCGATCGCCCGCCCCACGTGCCGCTGGTAGAGCTCGGCCAGCCGCGCCGAGGTGACCGACCCGGTCGCGGGGACGTCCTCGCTCCGTTCCATACCTAGCAAGATGCCCCAGCCCGTGCGTTCGCTTCGGTCGCCCGGCAGATCATTGACCTGCGGGGATGGTTCTGGTCAGCGTCGATCCTCGAAGCGACGCGCGTGCACGCGTACCGGATCTGTTGGTCGGGCGAAGGGTGGGCCCCGACCCACCCCCTTCGATCAAGTGGATCGATGGTCGCCGGTGCGAGGATCCACGATCGCCCTGATGAACAAGAAGTTCGGCGCATTCGGGACGTCCTCCTCGGGAAAGACAGCCAGCACGTCCTCGGGAGGAAGCGGCTCCAGATAGCGTTCGAGGAGGAACCCCGATTCGAACAAGTCCTCGAGCAGGTCCTCCATCCTCCGCCGCCAGAAGCGGTGGACCACGCCATCGTTCCACCGATCCTCGACGACTCCGACCGAGTAATAATCGGGAAGGTCGAACCACCGCCAGTCGCCGAACGGGTGGTGCGTAGAGAGAACGAGGCACCCATCCGGGCGCAGGACCCGGCGAAACTCCCCGAACACCGGCAGGAGCTCCTCGACGTACGGGACGACCAGCGAACTGACCACGATGTCGATCGACCCGTCCTCCAGGAACGCCATCGGCTCACGCAGGTCGTGGAGATAGACGTCCGCCCGTTGGCCCACCCGCCGACGTGTCAGCTCCACCATCCGGGGCGTGATGTCGACCGCGACGACCGACGCGCCTTGCTCGAGGAGCCACTCTGCGTTGGCGCCCCCGGCGCATCCCGCATCGAGGACGCGCTTGCCTGCGGTCGCCGGAAGCAAAGATCGGATCACCGGTCGATCCCAATGAGCGTTCCAGAGGTTCTTCTCGGCGCGCTCGACGTACTGATCGGCGCTCGCCTGGTACGCACGCCGAGCCTCGTCTCCGAGATCGACGGGTCCGTCGTTCGGCACGCTAGTGCCCTGCGGGCACGGCCTCGGCCCAGTTGGCGCCCCAGCCGATGTCCGCCCGCAGCGGGACATCGAGGCCGTACGCGGCCTCCATCTCGCGCTTCACGAGCTCGGCCGCTTGCTCGACCTGCTTCTTCGGCACCTCGAACACCAGCTCGTCGTGCACGGTCAGGAGCATCCGGCAGGCCAGATCCGAACCGCGCAACGCCGCGTCCACCCCGATCATCCCGAGCTTGAACACGTCGGCCGCGCTCCCCTGGATCGGCGCGTTGAGCGCCATCCGGCGGCCCATGTCCCGCACGCGGGGGTTGGCCGCCTGGAGCTCGGGGATGTACCGCCGGCGCCCGAGCAGCGTCTCCGTGAACC
>DASXTX010000128.1:0-8573 GCA_036505195.1 Actinomycetota bacterium | reverse complement strand
GAGCCGCTCGGCCAGGCGTTCGGCGCGCTCGGCGGCGGCGTCTTGGAGCCCGGCGGAGACGGCGCCGGTGATGGCGAGGAGCTCGGATTCGACCCTGCCCGCCAGGCGACCGGAGCCGCTGCGGCGCAGCAAGCCGTCGAGGCGCGCGATCGCGCGGTCGAGGCGGCTCGACGGGTCTCGCTCGCGGCGCTCGCGCCACTCGGACAGGATCACGACCGAACCCATGGCGCGATCGTAGACCCCGGGTCTGACACTTCCTCGGAGCCTGTGCTCGGAAACGATGGGCTAGGCTGCCTGCATGTGCGGGATCGAGGTCGTGGTGCGCGATGCTGAACGGTGAACGGGTCGTGCTCCGCCCGATCCAGCGGAGGGATCTCCCTCGACTGTGGGAGCTCGTCTCGGACTTCGAGGTCGCGGTCCTCGGGAGTTCGGGGCCGGTCGTGCCCAGCTCGCTCGCGCAGTTCGAGGCGGGCTTCGACCAGGAGCTGACGAAGGACCACAACGATCGTGCCTATTTCGGGATCGAGGTGGACGGCGAGCTGATCGGGGAGGCCGGCCTCCACCGGATCGACCACTTCAACCGCGCGTGCGAGCTCGGCATCGGGATCGGCCGGGAGTTCTGGGGCAAGGGGTTCGGGCAGGACGCGGTCCGGACGCTGGTCGACTACGCGTTCGAGCACCTGAACATGAACCGGGTCGGCCTCTACGTGCTGGCGGAGGACCCCCGGGCCGTCGGGGCGTACCGCAAGGCCGGGTTCGTCGAGGAGGGCAGGATCCGGCAGCACGCCTGGGTGCGAGGCCGGTACGAGGACGAGCTCGTGATGGCGATCCTGCGCGAGGACTGGACGCCGCGGACCTAGTGCTTGGCGTACCCGCTCGCGCCGAGCAGGTGCGGCGACCTGCGCACACACGGCGAAGCAGAACTGAACCGCTCGAGCGTGCGCATCTCGTGACCCTCTCGTTCGCCGCCGTTCGGCCGGGCGACTACGCCGAGCCCTCGACGCTGCGCTTGAGGACCTCCATCCGCTTGCGGCCCTGCGGCTTCCCCGACAGCGCGAAGACCGGGGGGAGCAACACCGCCGCGAGCCCGCGCATCTTGACGAACTCGACCAGGTGCGTCACGTCGGTCCCGCCGCCGTTCGGCGTCAACGTGTAGGTGTGCGCGTACTCGCCCTGAGGATCGCTCGAACGGAACGCGAACCGCGTGGTCGGTTGGTTCTCGGTGATCCGGCCCTCGTTCTCGTGGTGCTGGTCGCCCGGGATCACCCCCGTCGAATGGAAGCGGCTCCCCACCGCGTTCGGCTCGCCCTCGAGCCATTCGATCCGGTAGGGCTTGGGCGACCAATCGGCGTGCTTCGAGAGGTCCGCGACCCACGGCCACACGGCGTCCGGCTGCGCGTCGATCCTCACCGTGAACTCACCCGACGTCACGAGCCACCTCCCGATCCGTGCCTCCGACCCTAGCCCCGACCTCGGAGGTGGGTCAACGCCCGCCGGGAAACCCCGGCGCGACGAGGGTCCGACCGGTTCGAGGTCGGTGCAGAGACCGGTCTCTCGACCCGGACACCGCTTCGACTCGGGCGAGGTCGGGGTGTCATCCCCTCCGAGGTCGCCACGATGCTCCGAACGGCCGACCGGGATCTCCGACGACACCCTCGCCCGACAAGAACGGCGAATCGGTCGACCTGGTGATTGTCCTCGGCTCGCGAGACCGCGTACTGTTCGCCCACGCGGTTCGCCGCTACTCCCCGGAACGGATCTCCCTCTCGTTGGTCGGCTCTTCCCCCTGGACGTGGAGCGGAGATGGAGGAGGTCGCGCGGATCGTGCTCGCGCTCGAGTCGCCGGACGTCGCCGAGGAGGTCATGCACTTCCTCGATCGCACCGCTCGTGCCCGTGTCGTCGGGACCGCCGTCGACGCCGCGCAGCTCGCGGAGGCCGTTCGGCAGCTCGAGCCGGACGCCGTGGTCGCCGCTCCTTCGCTCGTTCCCTCGCGCGGGACGCTGAACGGCAGCGCGCTGCTCGCCGTCGATACGACCCAATCGGTGGGGGCTCTGCGCCGCGCCATACGTGGCGGGGCGACCGGCTTCTACCTTTGGCCGGCCGAGCGCGAGGAGCTCGCCCTCGCCGCTGCACGGGTCGGACCCAAACCGGACGAGACAACCGCGGAGCGGGCGCAGGCGCTGGCGGTCTACGCGCCGCGTGGCGGGGCCGGTGCGACCTTCGTCGCGACGCACCTCGCGGCCGCGTTCGCCAAGCGCGATCGCCGATGCATCCTGATCGATCTCGACGTGCTCTTCGCGGACGCCTCGGTCGCGATCGGCGTTCCGGCCGACGAGGAGCACAGGACTATCGCCGACCTGGTGCCGCTCGGCGACGAGGTGGCGTCGCAGCACGTCGAGGAGCTCCTCTGGCGCCACCCGGCAGGGTTCGCGGCGCTCCTCGCACCCGGTGACCGGCAACGGCTCCCGCGGATCGGCGCCGAGACCTACGGCGCCGCGATCTCCGCGGCGCGGCGAGCGTGCGACGTCGTCGTCCTCCACGTCCCACGAGCGCTCGACGAGGTCGCTCGGGCCGGGCTCGGGGTTGCGGATCGAGTGCTCGTCGTGCTCGGGCTCGACGTGCTCTCGTTCCGAGGCGCCAAACGAGCGATCGAGGTCGCGGCGCTGGAAGGGCGTTGTTCGTTCGTGGTCAACAGGGCGAGCAGATCGGAGATCACGCCGAACGACGTCGAACGGGTCTTCGGACAACCGCCGATCGCCGTGATCCCGTCGGATCGTGCCGTCGGTCGAGCCCAGGATCACGGTCGTCTGGTGCCGATGCGCGGGCGGGTCGGACGAGCGCTCGACGGGCTCGCCCGACAAGTGCTGGAGGCATCGTGAATCGGACGGATGCGCTCGTGGACGTCCGGCGGACCTTGCACGAGCGGCTGATCGGCCGAGTGGATGCCCGGCAGCTCGACGCGATGCCGCGCGCCGAGCGCCGGCTGCGGGTGCGGGAGGAGGCGCTGTCGCTCATGCGGGAGCAGGGCCACATGCTGCCGCAGAGCGCGCTCGCGGACGTGGTGAACGCGGTTTCGGATGCGGTCGTCGGGATGGGTCCGATCGAGTTCCTGCTCAAGGACCCCGAGGTCACCGAGGTGATGGTGAACGGGCCCGACGACGTCTACGTGGAGCGGAAGGGGCGGATCGAGAGGGTGGCGGACCGTCTGTTTGAGGGGGAGGAGGCGGTCCTCCACGTGATCGAGCGCATCGTGGCGCCCCTGGGTCTCCGGGTCGACGCAACGTCACCCTGGGTGGACGCGCGACTTCCGGACGGCTCGAGGGTGCACGCGATCGTCCCGCCTCTTTCGCTCTGCGGTCCCGTCCTGAACGTGCGGAAGTTCTCGTCGATACCACTCGGGCCTGGTGATCTGCTCGCGCGCGGCACGATCGGGCCTCGCATGCTCGCGTTCCTCGCCGCCTGTGTTCGCGGACGCATGAACATCGTGATCTCGGGCGGTACCAGCTCAGGGAAGACGACGCTGCTCGCCGTGCTGTCGTCCTTCGTCCCGTCCGAGGAACGCCTCATCACCATCGAGGACGCCGCCGAGCTACGACTCGCCCAGTCCCACGTCATCGGTCTGGAGGCCCGACCGGCGACCGTCGAGGGTCGCGGCGAGGTCACGGTCCGAGATCTGGTTCGAAACGCGCTCCGGATGCGACCGGATCGCATCATCGTGGGAGAGGTCCGCGGCGGTGAGGCCCTCGACATGCTCCAGGCCATGAACACGGGACACGATGGTTCGCTGTCGACCGCGCACGCGAACTCGGCGCGTCACGCGCTCTGGCGCCTCGAGACGATGGCGCTGATGTCCGATGTCGACCTCGCCGTTGACCATGTCAGAGCGCAGGTGGCGTCGGCGATCGACGTCGTGGTGCACACGGCTCGGCTCCGCGACGGGCGACGCGTGGTATTCCAGGTGGCCGCGGTCGACGAGCTCGACGGGGCGGGAGATCCGGTCGTCGTCGAGCTCTTCGGTTTCCGACCCCGGATCGGGCGTGAGGGTGCATTCGTCTGCACGGGCATCACGCCACGGGTCGTCTCGTCGCTCGCCGAACGCGAACAGGATCTCGACCACCGGTGGTTCGAGGCGGGGATCGACGCGTGGGAACCGGCGTGATCGAGGCGATCGCGGTCGCCGGGCTGGTCGTCCTCTCGACGACGCTCCTCGCACGCGCGATGGTCGCCGAACGCTCGAGGCGCTTGCTGGGCAGGCTCGTGCCCGATCGCGAGTCGGCCGCATCGACGTTCCGGGTGCCGAGGAACGTCCTCATGACGATGGGTGTCGTCGCGGCATGGTTCGGCGGCGCCCGTGTCGCCGGGATCGTCGGCTCGCTCGCGGCGGCCGCGGTCGCGCTCACGGCACCCGCGATGGTCGCCCGTCGCCGGAAGCGCCGCCGGGAGATCGCCATGCAGGAACGCCTCGCCGAGGCGGTCTCGCTGGTCGCCTCGGCCGTGCGCGCCGGTCGTTCGGTGCATCAAGCGATCGAGCTCGCCGCGACCGACCTGGATCCGTTGCTCGGGTCGACGTTCCGCCGCCTCGCCGATCGGACCGGGCTCGGCGATCCGATGGACGAGGCGATCGATGCGTGGGCCCGCGACGTGGGTGGTCCTGACGCGCGGCTCGTCGCGGGCGTGCTCAAGCTCCATCGGCGGACGGGGGGCTCGCTCGCCGCGAGCCTGGAGAACCTCGCCGGGACGCTCCGAGATCGCCGGTCATCTGCTCGCGAGCTCGGATCGCTCACGGCGCAAGCGAGGATGTCGGCAACGATCCTCGGGTTGCTCCCCATCGGGTTCTTCCTGTTCCTGTCGGTGATCGCTCGTCCAGACCTCCAGGCCGCCTACGAGACCCGAACCGGGGTCGCTGCGATCGGGTTCGGCCTCGCGTTGCAAGGGGCCGCGTACGTGTGGATCCGGCACCTCCTCCAGGTCGAACCGTGACCGCGACGATGGTGGCGATCCAGGCGGGCTTCGGGACCGCGGTCGCCGTCGCGGCGATCGGGCTCGGGCGGGCCCCGGATCCGCTGGCGTCGAGCGGGGTCGTCCGGGGCGGGCCCCCCGCGATCGGGAACGTGCTCGAGATCGTCGGGGGCTGGCCGATCCTCCGAGTGGTTCGGCTCCCGCCGGTGACGATGAGGAGGCTCGATCGGAGCGGCACCGATCGGAGCGCGCGACAGGTCGTGGCGTCGAAGGCACTCCTTGCAGCCACGACGTTGCTCGCGGTTTCGGCGGTCCTGTCACCGGTGCTTGGTGTTCCCGCGGCGCTGATCGCCTGGCGCGTCCCCGATCTCGCGCTCGCCCGGCTCGCCCGCCGAACGCTCGCCGCGGCCGACCGCGAGATCCCGGTGCTGCTGGACCTGCTGGCGGTCGCGACGTCGGCGGGCCTTCCGCCCCAACTCGCCTTCCGTCGCGCCGTCGAGGCCGCCACGGGGCCCCTGGCCGACGAGCTCCGTTCGGTGCTCGATGCAAGCGACCTCGGCGGTCGGTGGCGCGACGAGCTGGTCGTCGTGGGCGACCGCCTCGCACTCCCCGACCTCCATCGGTTGCTCGGCGCGCTCGCGCGGACCGACTCGCTCGGGTCGTCGTTGGCCGAGGAGATCGGGTATCTCGCCTCCGACGTACGCGAGGTCCGGCGGGCGGCGGCCGCCCAACGCGCTCGAACGGCGCCCGTGAAGATGCTCTTCCCGCTCGTGTTCCTCATCCTCCCCGCATTCCTCCTCCTGACGGTGGTCCCGGTCTTACTGACCACCGTCCGTTCGATCTCCTGAGAGGAGGTGAACCGGGATGCTCTTGTCCTGGTACGTCCGTGCTCGCTACGTGCGAGCGCGCCACCGACCGTCGGAGGAGGCGGGGCAGACGACGGCGGAGTACGCGCTGGTGATCCTGGCGGCCGCCGCGGTCGCCGTCGTGTTGATCGCCTGGGCGCGATCGTCGGGCAAGTTGCCGGCGTTCTTCGACTCCATCATCGATCAGGTTGCCGGAAGTGCCGGCTGATCGCATGCGCGAACGCGGTTCCGCGGCGGTCGAGTTCGCGCTGCTGTTGCCGATCCTCCTCCTCCTGCTGCTGGCGTTCGTGCAGGTCGGGGTCATCGCCCGCGACTCCCTCGTGCTCACGCAGGCGTCGCGCGCGGGCGCGCGCCAGGCGGCCGTCCAGGGGACGAAGGATGCGGTCGACGAGGCGGTACGCGCGGCCGCCGTCGGTCTGGATCCCGATCGGATCAGCGTGGTCGCGACGTGGAGCGGAGCCCGGGGCGCCCCCGTGAGGGTTGACGTGGCCTACGAGGCGCCGGTCGCGTCGCTGCTGGCGGGATGGTTGCTCCCCGCGTCCGTCTCGCTCCGGGCGAGCGCGACGATGCGCCAGGAGTTCGCGTGACCGCCGACCGGCTCCGACACGGCCCCGTAGACGCTCGCGCCTCACCGACCTCTCGGCTGGCGAGCGATCGTGGCTCGATCACGCTGCTGAGTGGGGCGGTGCTGGCGGCCTTGGTCGTGCTCGCGATGGGCGCCTCGGATGTTGCCCGGGTGCTCCACGCAGCGTCCCGGGCGCAGACGGCAGCGGACGCGGCAGCGCTCGCCGCCGCGCAAGCGCTCGCGATCGACGAGGAGGGCCCCGAACCGCCAGCGCTCGCGGGCGAGTACGCCGAGCGGAACGGTGCCGTGCTCGAGACGTGTACGTGCGAGCGCGGGACGTTCGAGGCGACGGTCAGCGTCCGTCTGCCCGTGGGAGACCTGTTCCTCCTCGCCGGGGACCGGACGGTGCAGGCGAGGGCTCGGGCCCAGGTCGACCTGCCCGCTCCCTGACCTCGTGCGAGGGCGACCCGCCCTCCGTCAGGAGGCGGGTGTACGATGCCTCGACCATGGCCATGCGACAACGGCTCCCGGTCAGGCGAGGCCGTCGCCACCTGCTCGCGACGGTGGACTACTCGCTCGCCAAGCGCGCCCTGATCAACCAGGTCCGGACCGGACTCGCCTCGTGGACCGACATCTGCGACGCCCATCCCGAGCTGATGCGGGCCGCCCAACACGTGGGCGAGCCGACGCGGAGGGAATGCCCCGTCTGCCACGACGCCAAGCTCAAGCTCGTGACGTACGTCTACGGGGACGGGCTCAAGCACGACAACGGGCGCGTCTGGCCGCTCGACGTCGGGCTCGACATGGCCGCCGACCGGCCCGGCTCCTGGTGCTACGTGGTCGAGGTCTGCACCGAGTGCCACTGGAACCACCTGCACGAGGCCTTCGTGGCCCGCGCCGGCTGATCCCCCTCGGCCCAAGACTCCACGGGAACTCCACGACGTTTCCGCAGGTCACGTCCGGGGCAAATGCGGACCCGTGACTAGACTTGACGACGAGTTGGCGGTCGAGACCGCGCCCGCGCGCGCACCCAAGGGTCGTAAGCACGCCCCCACCAAGAAGCGGAAGGGTTTCAAGGCCTGGCTCGGCCGCTGGTGGTGGGTGTTCGTCGTCGTGCCCCTCGTGGCCGTGATCGGCCTGCTGCTGACGCTGTTCTACCTCTACTCGCAGCTCGAGCTCCCCAAGACGCCCCCGCCGCTGCAGACCACCTACATCTACGATCGCGAGGGGCACCAGATCGCGACGCTGCACTCGACGGTCGACCGGACGATCATCCCGCTCTCGGACATGCCGCTCCAGCTGCGGCACGCGGTCATCGCCGTCGAGGACAAGGGCTTCTACGACCATCCGGGCATCGACGTCACCGGGATCTTCCGCGCGGCGTGGACCGACCTCGTCTCCGGCGAGATCGTCCAGGGCGGCTCGACCCTCACTCAGCAGCTCGTGAAGAACGTGTACGCCGGCCGGTACGAGAAGGATCCGAAGACCGGCGTGGAGACGTACGCGGTTCCCCCACGGACGCTCGGGCAGAAGGTGCGCGAGAGCCTGCTCGCGATCAAGGTCGAGCGAGAGTTCACCAAGGACGAGATCCTGGCCAAGTACCTGAACACCGTCTACTTCGGCCGCGGCGCGTACGGCGTCCAGGCGGCGGCGCAGACGTTCTTCCAGAAGGACGCCTCCGAGCTCTCGGCGGTCGAATCCGCGTTGCTCGCCAGCATGATCCAGAGCCCCTCGTACTACGACCCGGTCGAGGAGGAGGAGGCGGCGAAGGAGCGGCGCGATTACGTCCTCGCCCAGATGGCTTCCGAGGGGTACCTGAAACCCGAGCGCGCGGCCCAGCTCGCCGAACGGGACGTCAAAGTGAACCCGATCGCGGTCGGCCTGAACTTCCCCGCCAAGCTCGGCTATTTCCTCGACTACACCCGGCGGGAGCTGGGCGACCACTACACCGAGGGGCAGGTGTTCGGCGGCGGTCTGCAGGTCACGACGACGCTCGACTCGCAGATGCAGCGCTACGCCGAGGAGGCGGTGGCCAGCCACCTGGACACCCCCGGCGATCCCGCGGCGGCCGTCGTCGCGATCGACCCGCGCGACGGGGCGGTCCGCGCGATGTACGGCGGGAAGAACTTCGCGGTGTCGAAGGTGAACCTCGCGACCGGCGACGGCGGTTCGGGACGGCAGG
>DASXTX010000127.1:0-6308 GCA_036505195.1 Actinomycetota bacterium | reverse complement strand
GAACATCGCGTTGTCCGAGGGGTACCGCGGTCGGGGGCTCGGCCGGGCCGCCATCGGAGCCATCGCGGACCGATGCCGGCGGGACGGCGCGTCCCGCCTGACCGTCGGCACGTCCGACTGCAGCCTCGGCACGATCGCGTTCTACCGCAAGGTCGGCTTCCGCTTCGCCGGGGTCCGCCAGGGCTACTTCGACACGTACCCCGTGGCCGTGATCGAGAACGGCATCCGCGCGCGCGACATGGTGATGTTCCAGATGCCACTCGCGCCATCATCCACGTCGAACCGGGACGACACCACCGAATGACCTGCGAAGTGACCGATCATCCGACGCTTCCCTTGCTGCTCGGCCGATCGATGCTCGATGTAGGACCACGCAGCGTGCCTTGAGCGCGACCTCGCGGGGGCGAGCGCCTCACTCGGTCCGAACGGGCACGCGCCCATCGATGGTCGTGCCGGCGCCGGGGCGGGAGCGGACGCTGAGCGTGCCGCCCAGCGCGGCCAGACGATCCGCCATGTTCTGGAGGCCGGCGCCGAGCGGTGTCGCGGCGCGGTCGAACCCCCGGCCGTCGTCGCGGATCGAGAGCACGAGCTCCTCGTGGTCCTCGTGCAGACTCACGGCGACCTCGTTCGCCTGCGCGTACTTCGCGGCGTTCTGCAGGGCCTCGAGCGTGCAGAAGTAGACGGCCGTCTCGAGCTCCTGCGGATAGCGACCGATCCCGTCGGCCTCGACGCGCACCGGTACGGGTGAGCGTCGAGCCTGCGCCTCGATCGCGGCCGCCAGTCCCTGGTCGGCCAGGAGCGGAGGGTAGACGCCGCGCGCGAGCTCGCGGAGGTTCTCGAGCGCGTCGGTCACGTCGCCCTCCAGCTGCTCGAGCATCCGATCGGCCTCGGCGAGGTCCTTCGACGCGGTCGTCCGGGCGAGCCTCAGCCGGACCGCCAGCGCGACGAGCTGTTGCTGCGCCCCGTCGTGCAAGTTGCGCTCGAGACGTCGTCGCTCCGCGTCCTGGGCCGCGACCAGCCGCTGGCGCGAGGCGCGGAGATCCTCGATCAGCCTGGAGTCCGCGAGCACGAGCCCGGCCTGGCCGGCCAGGTCGGCGACGAGCTTCTCCTCGACCGGTGAGAGGGGCTCGTTGGGCGGCTTCGTCACGCTGAGCAGTCCGAGGAGCTCCCGCTGGTGCCGGACGGGTATCGACGCGGTCGCCCCGTCGACCACGGGCGGCTCGTCGGCCACGAGGGGGATCGCGGTGGCCATCGCTCCGTTCGTCGGCCACGTCGCCGCCGGCCGGATCTCGTCGCCGACCCGGAGCCAGACGACGGCTGAGGTGGCGCCCGTCCCCTCAGCGAGGAGCCGCGCCATCCGGCCCAGGATGTCTTCGCCCGAGTAGGTCTCGCCGACGTGCTCGGAGAACCGGGACAGGACCTCGTAGGGCGTCGCCCGCTCCCCGTAGACCAGCCGGTTGGCGATCTGTTGCGCCCGCCGCCTGATCGGCTGGAACGCCACGGCGACGACGGCGGTCGCGATCAGCGAGACACCCTCCGTGACCCCGATGAACGCACCGATCACGACCACCACAATCACATAGATCGCGGTGATGAACGCCGCGAGCGCACCGTAGGTGATCGTCTTGTTGATGATCAGATCGATGTCGTAGAGGTTGTGCTTCAGCATCGCGATGCCGATCGCGACGTACAGGAACACCAACGAGATCGAGACGAGTACCGAGACGAAGGGCGCGTCAATGAAGATCCCGACGCTGAACGCCACGGCGGCGACCGCCGCGGCCGAGACGAACCATTTGAGTTGCAGGCGCTCTTCGCCCGTGGAATGCGTGAAGCGAACGACGAGCGAGGCGACGGACAGCAGCAGCGCGACGATCTCGGCCAGCACCGCGATCACGATGACGGTCTTGGCAACGGTACCGACCGACCCCGCAGCCACGTCGATGCCCGCGAACGGCTGCGACCAACCAGCTGTAGCAAGGATCAGCGCGCCGACCGAGAGCACGAGGAAGATGACCGCCACGAGCCAGAGGACGGGACGCCAACGGGGAGATGGGAGGTGTCCGGTCGGGAACAGGAGGAACAGCAGGATGAGGGCGGCGAGCGGGATCGGCCACAGGACGTTGCTCACCCACGCCAGGACCCGTCCCGCCGGCAGGGACCCGGGATCGGCGCGGAGGGCGTGGAGCGCGTAGACCTGGCCGAACGTCACGAGCGCGAGCGCAGCCCCCGCGACGATGAAGACCCAGCCGATGGTGTTGCGCGGACGCTTGTTCACGATCACGACTCCGAGGACCGGGACGCCGAGGCTCACGAACACGCCGAGGACGTCGGAGGCGTTCCACGTCGCGACGTCGTTCGGGAGGTCGCTCTCGCGATCGACGAACATGAGCACAAGAGCCGCAACCATCAGCACGATCGAGACGATCCCGACCGACCAGGCCAACCTGCGTGCCGTCCAGGTGCTCACAGCCTCACCTCGCCCCGGATTGTGCGCTCATGGCGCCCCATCCGGAAGGTGGACCGGGAGGAGGAAACCTTCGTGAGCCCGGGCAGGCCATAATGCGTCGTCCGGACGGGAGGAGGCGGGCGAGCTGAGCGACGGCGGCGACACCGAGGTCGTGACCGGCGGTTGGCTCGCGGTTCTGCCCGTGACCGATCTGGCAGATCGCAAGCCGGTGAAGGTGGACGTGGACGGTTCGGCGGTGCTCCTCGTCCGCAACGGCGAGGAGCTGTTCGGGATCGGCAACCGATGCACGCATCAGGGTGCGCCCCTGCACAAGGGGCTTATGCGGTTCGGCGGATCGCTCCGAACGGTGCAGTGCCCGCTGCACGGCAGCACGTTCGATCTCGCCGATGGCAGGGTGATGCGCGGTCCCGCGACCGAGCCCGCGCGAGCCTACGAAACGCGGGTCAGGGAGGGCGTCGTCGAGATCCGGCCGCGCTAGGATGCGCGGTGTGGACCCCGAGACCAGCACCGGAGCCACCGTTCCGTTCGGCTCGAGGTTCGTTGGCCTGGGGATCGGGCTGGCCGCGCTCGTGGTCCTCGTCATGCTCCCCTTCCTGATACCGGTCGCCTTCTACGTCGTCGCGAACGTCTACGCGCTCATCAAGGGGACGACGTTCTCGTCCGACACCGCGAACGACGGCGTGGTCCTGACCCTGCTGGTGTTCTCGGTGGCGCTGTTCCCGGTTGGACTCGCCGTCGCGATCGCCTACCTCGGCCGTGCCTTGTCGCCGAAGCGCCGTCGCACCTGAACCGGCCGTTCGCTACCCTCCCTAGCTTCATGTCGACGCTCAGACAGGACCCGACGACCCGTCAGTGGGCGATCCTCGCGACCCGGCGCCTGGAGAGGCCCCACGAACCGGTCGTGATGCCCCGCCCCGAGCTGCCCGAACGCGATCCTGCCTGTCCCTTCTGCCCGGGCAACGAGGACCAGACGCCCCCCGAGATCCTGCGCGACCCACCCGGGCCGGACTGGCGGGTCCGGGTCGTTCCGAACATGTACGCCGCCCTCTCCGGCGACGGGTCGGCCGACCGCTCGGGCGAGCCGATGTTCCGCGAGATGCCCGGGATCGGGAGCCACGAGGTCGTGATCGAGACCCCCCGGCACGACGACCGGATGGACGAGATGTCGCAGGAGGAGGTCGCGAGGGTCGTCCGGGTGTGGCGTGAGCGGTACCGAGCCCTGATCGCGCGGCCCGACGTTCGCGCCGTGGTGGTGTTCAAGAACTTCGGAACCCTCGCCGGGACCTCGCTCACGCACCCGCACTCGCAGATCGTCGCCACCCCGGTCTATCTCCCCCGCCTGCTCCGGCGGCTAGACGTGGCCACGCGCTACTACGACGAGAACGGCGCGTGCGTCTACGACGAGCTGATCCAGGCCGAGCGCCGCGCGGGCGTGCGGATGGTCGAGGAGGTCGGGGGGTTCGTCGCGTTCGAGCCGTGGGCCGCGCAGACCCCGTTCGAGACGTGGATCGCGCCCACGTTCCATCAGGGTTCGTTCGGCGACCTGGCCGACGAGGCGATCGACGACCTCGCCGCGGTCTTGATCCAAACACTGTCCGCGGTGCGCCGCGCGTGCGGCGATCCCGACTACAACCTCGTGATGTACTCGGCGCCGACGAACGGCGGCCACGCCGAGCAGGTCTTCCACTGGCACCTCAAGCTCATCCCCCGGATCTCGACGCAGGCAGGGTTCGAGATCGGTTCGGCGATGGCGATCAACACCGTCGCGCCCGAGGACGCCGCGGACGCGCTCCGCCGTGCGCTCGCGAACGCCTAGCAGCCCGAGTCGACCCAGTGCGGCGCGGCGCCGATCGGGACCTCGAGCCGTTCGGCCATGCGCTTGAGCCGCCGCCGGTAGATCCGCATCTCCGATCGGTTGAAGTCGGCGTGGGTCAGGCATCGCCAGTCCTCGTAGAGCTCCATGTGGAAGGGGCTCTGGAGCGTCTCGGCGTGCCCGATCACGTTGCCCCACGAGATCCCGTAGCGCGACATCAGCCACACCGTCAGACGGAGCGACGCCCGCATCATGGCGTGGTCGCCGAGGATCGCCCCGGCGCTCGTGCCGACGTGCTCGATCCCGATCGCGGTCCAGTTCATCCCGATCGCGTGCCGGCACCGGATCCGCAGGTTCACGAGCTGGTAGATCGTCCCGTCGGTGTCGATCAGGAAGTGCGCGCAGACCCCCGGCTTCTCGCCCAGATGCGTGCCGTTCGCGGCGAAGTGGTTCCACGCCGAGTCGAACGAGGTCCCGTCGGTGTAGTGCTCGACGACCACCTGGGGGTCCGTGAGCTCGTATGTGCGTTCGCCGTAGTGGCGCTTGGAGTAGCGGGCCATCTGTCGCTTGCGGGCCGCGCCGAACGGGATCTTCTTCCACACGATCTGGGGCTTCACGTCGCCCGGGTCCGGTGCCCCGACCGCGACCGAGGCCGACTCGGGCGCGACCAGGAGCAGCGCCGAGACCAGGAGGACGGCCGCGCGCCTCATGCGGCCGCTTGAAGGCGCTCGAGGGTGCGTTTGCGCCCGAGGAGCTCGAGGGACTCGGGGAGCGGCGGCGAGACCGTCGACCCCGTCACCGCGGCCCGGACGGGCTGGAACCCCTTCGTACGGTTCAGGCCGGCCGCGGCGGCGAGCTCGTCGAGCTTGGCCTTGATCGCCCCGGCCTCCCACGGCCGCAGGTCGGACAGCCCGTCGGCGACGAGCTTCAGGTAGCCCTCCGGCGCCCTCGCGATCACCTCGGCGGCCTTCCCGTCCGGCGTGATGTCGTCGGTGAACAGGAACCGGAGCAGCTCCACCGAGTCCGATAGCCTCCGCATCCGCTCCTTCACCAGGGGCATCGCCCGGCGCAGGAGCTCGAGGTCGGGCGACAGCCCGGCGACCGACAGGAAGTGCAGGCACCGGGACGCGAGGTCGTCGTCGTCGAGCGACTGGACGTAGTGGTTGTTCATCCACTCGAGCTTCTCGACGTCGAAGCGTGCCGGGTTCTTCGACACGCGCTCGACCTCGAACGCGTCGATCAGCTCCTGCTTGGACAGGAACGTCGTCTCCGCGTCCTTGGACCAGCCGAGCAGCGCGAGGTAGTTCATGAGTGCCTCGGGGAGGATCCCCTGCTCGCGGAACGCCTCGACGCTCGTCGAGCCGTGCCGTTTGGACAGCGGCTTGCCGTCCGCGCCGTTCACCTGCGGCACGTGCGCGTAGGCGGGTGGCGCGCCGCCGAGCGCCTCGATCACCGCCGCGTTCCGGGGCGCGCTCGCGAGGAGGTCGTCGCCGCGGATCACGTGTGAGATCTCCATCAGCATGTCGTCGACCGCGACCGCGAGAAGGAACACCGGCGAGCCGTCCGAACGCACCAGCACGAAGTCGCGAAGATGGCCCGCCGCCCAGCGGACCTCGCCCTTCACGAGATCGTGGACGACCTGCTCCGTCTCGGGCATCCTGAACCGGATCGCCGCCGCCCTCCCCTCGGCCTCGAAGGCCGCCCGCACGTCCGGGTCGCGGCACTTGCCGTCGTAGCCCGGTGGTTCGCCGCGGGCGCGCGCCGCCTTCCGGCGCTCCTCGAGCTCCCCCTCGGTGCAGTAGCATCGGTACGCGTCGCCCTGCGAGAGCAGACGCTCGGTCATGTCACGGTAGATGTCCATCCGTTGCGACTGCCGGTACGGCGCGTGCGGCCCGCCCACGTCCGGCCCCTCGTCCCAGTCGATGCCCAGCCATCGCAGCGAGTCCATCACCCCGTGGAATGCCTCCTTCGTCACGCGGGAGGCGTCCGTGTCCTCGATCCGAAGGACGAACGCGCCGCCCTGAT
>DASXTX010000126.1:0-10351 GCA_036505195.1 Actinomycetota bacterium | reverse complement strand
CCGGCGGACGAGCGCCTCGTTGCGTTCATGGATGCCCCCGACGAGGCGTCCTTCGACTGGGTCGTGGAGGAGACGGCGCGGGTGCTCGGGATCTCGAAGCAGGTCGTCGAGCTGCGGATGCTCGTCAGCCTTCGGGATCGTGGGGCGTTCCGCGGCGACCCAGCCGTCCCGGACCCGACGCGCCGAGACCCAGGCCTGGTTCGCTGGGACCGGATCGACGTCGCGGCCGACGATCAGACGCTCCGAATCGAGTTCGTCCACGGGATCATCGACGGACTTCACCATGTCGAGGTCTACGAAGACGACGAAGAGGTCCGGGTCACCGTGTTCCTGGGGCTGAACCATGACTTCCGAGGCGGAGGGCATGTGCTCATCGGGCTCTTGGCGTGGACGACTGCCAAGACCAATCAGCCGGTCGGTCGTAGGTACATCAACGACGGAGCCGACTCATGAGGTCCCTAAAGACGCCTCGCCCAATGTCGCTTTTCGGCGGGAAGCGACACTCCTGCCCAACGTCCGCCGGTCTAGCGAGGCCAGCGACTTACCTAGTCCTCGCGTGCCGGGGCGCGCGGCCTCCGTAGAAGCAGGTCCGGCGGTCGCGAGGCCTGTCAGGTGCCAGTGTGCGACATCAGTCTCGTGGGTCGGGAGCGCCGCTGGTGCGGAGGACACAAGCGGTATCCGGGGACGCGAAGGCGCGTATGGGCACCATCTCCGGCTGAGGTGCATCGTCGAGGATCGATAGGCTCAGGGAACCGGCATCCATCGCCGTAGAGACAAGGTCTTTTCGCTCGTGCCGGTTGAATTGCCAGTTCCATAACAACTCCGATTGCCTTACCACGAGCAGTCGTGGAGCGAATGTGTCCCGCATGTGTCCCGCGACGGACAGCAAGACGGTGCAAAAAGGCGGTCACCTGCGATCAGTAAGATTGTTGGTCAGACGCACTTTCTGGCGCATTCGCTATGCTTCGGCAACGGGCTGAATCAGACTGTTAATCCGTGGTTGTGGGTTCGAGTCCCACCCCCGGACCTGAGAAACCGCAGGTGGAGGGCGGTGTCGAGCCGCCACGCGATCGCTCCGACCAGATGTGTCCCGCGGTGGTATCGTCAGCATGGTTGACTAAGTGGCGCGCCGCGGCGGTGGGCCGCGTCTCGAGTTGTTAGTTCCGATGACAGCCTTGGGCGCGCTTCCTGCCATCGCAGCCATAAAGCAGCGGGCATGCTGTGCCCGGTGTCCTCTATCGTCTCGGGGCCTGAACGGCCGAGGTTCGGATCGATGCCCGGCACGACGAGCTTCTTGACCCGGCCCTTCTGGCTCCCGAACCGGACGATCAGGGCATCGATCTGATCGGGGTGTTCAGTGATGTCTCCCGCATTGGCCCCGCGACGGACTGCGAAACATTGCTTAGCGTTGGGCTGCCCTGGGGAGAGAAACCGCTGGTCAACGACTCTCTCGGCTCAATCTCACTGGTTGGGGAGAGCGCCGGATCAAACTCATGATCCGCTGGTCGTCGTCGTTGGGCACCAACCGAGAGGTATCCGCTCAGGTGACGGCGAGACTGAAGTTCCGAGCTGAAGTCCCCGAGATGAAGTCCTCGAGCGTCAGCTCCAGCGGCTCCCCCGGTTTCTCCCCGCTCCACCTCGCCACGGTCAGGGCGCCTTCCTTGCCTTTGTATCGGTGGCAGGTGATCCGCCGGGACCGCGCCGTCGCGAGCGGGACGGCGGCGGGCCGCCTACCGGTCCTCGGACCGAGGCGTCGGACGCGAGCTCCGTGTTGGCATGGATCCGCCGCGAGGGCGGGGAGCGGCCGAGGCTGGACCGAGCCGCGAACCGAACGGCACGAGGCGTGACCGCACCGGGCACCTCAGAGGAGGCGCGCTCGGGGATGCGGGGAGATCGCCCGATGCCCCGAGGTGAGCGGCGAGAATCGCAGGCGAAGCAACCGATCCTGCCGGAGCACTGCGAGCCAGAAGCCGGCGCGGGTACGCACGCGAGGTCGAACCTGAAGACGGGCCGGCGTCTGAAAGCCGCACCGACGCCGATGAAGTGGTGCCGGCAGAACCGCCTCAGGTTGAAGGGAGGTGAAATCGCCCGAGTCCGGCGCAGGTCGTCTTACCCGGCGGTTCGCCTCGCTCTCCATTTCGGCCGCACGCGAGGCCGCGCTCATCCGCTCCGAACCCCGACTGGAAGGAGCCGCCCATGGCGCACGCGTCTTCCGGCCGCCCTGTTCCGCGGGTGCTCGTGCGGTTCCAGGATGCCCAGAGCCTCACCTGGGGGTGGTCGGCGGCCGGAGGATGCGCCAGAGCTCCTCCGGCCCCCGCCACCACCCATTTCCACCACAACCGTGCTGAGCGCTGGTTCTCCCCAAGAACTCCCCGCGGAATCCTCCCCTCCCCGCGCGACGGGCGGGGCGCGACCGCCGCCTTTGTATAGATGCCGGCGTTCGCGCGTACTGGCCACCGAAGTGCTCGGCTGCACGAACGAAGGAGGTTGGCCCTTCGAACCCCGTCCGCGACCGGGCCGCCGAGAGACTGACGGGGCGCCCCCAAACGAGCATGAGACAAGCACCCGAGATCGACGCCGCAGCGATGAACAGGACTGTCTGCTTCCCGGATGGCCGAGATCCCCGGGTGGCCACCTCCATGACGTCATCTTCCGCTCCGATGACCCAGGCTCGCGACTGCTCCATGGTCGCCGCTGGGAAACGTTCCCCGGGGCGATCCGCCGAGCGATCCGCCGAGCGCTCGCCCGAGCGGTCCTCACCGCTCGGGCTCTCCTCGCGCGAAGCGCCAGGTGAGAGCCTGTGACGGGCCACGCGTCTTCTGGTCGGACTCGCTATGGCGCGCGTGGTCGCACGCGCACCATTCGCTCCAAGATCCAGAAGGTCTCCTCATCTGTCACCGAACGAGATCAGCTCATCTGTCTGGATCTTTACGAGCATCGAGTCCTTACCACCGAACAGCTTTACGAGCTCCACTTCTCCAGCATCCAGCGAGCACGAGCACGACTCTCTCAACTTTACGAGTTGGGGGTGATCTGGAGGAATCGCCCGCGGACTTACCTCGGCTCGCTTCCCTGGCACTACATCCTGGACGAGATCGGGTCCATGATCGTTGCCGAGTACCTCGGCATCGATCAGCGCGAGGTCGGCTACCGAGCTGACCAGAAGCGCACGCTCATCGACAACCAGCGCCTCGGGCACACGAGAGCCGCCAACAGCTTCTTCACGCGGATGATCTACGTGGCCCGCTCGAGCGGCACCTCCCTGCGGGTCGCAGAGTGGCGGGGAGAGGCCTGGTGCGCCCGGCGCTGGCAGCTGCACGTCCGGCCGGACGGGTACGCGCGGCTCGAAGGTCTGCCGGGGTCACTGGAGCTGATCCTTGAGCTGGACCTCGGGACGGAGAACCGCGGCCGGCTCGAGGACAAGATGGAGCGCTACCGGGTGCTCGCCCGAGCGGCCACCGCTCCGGACGTCGTGCTGTTCTGCTTCCCGAGCGCAGCTCGCGAGGCGAGCGCCCGCCGCGTCCTGGGCGGAACGCCGATGCCGGTCGCGACGGCGACGCTGGACCGGCACCTGAACGATCCCCTCGGCCCGAACTGGCTTCTCGTTGGAGGAGACCGCCGCCTCCGGCTTACTGACCTACCGACGAGAACGGCGTGAGCGAGGTCGTGCCCGCCGCCGGAGCCGCGCTCGCCTCGGTCTTCGGATCCCTGCTCACCTTCATCTTCGGCATCTGCCGGGTCAGGCGCTGGGTCTCGACGTCGAACGACACGCCGCTCGGTCCGGCGCTCGACAGCCGCCTCGAACTCGTCGAGTTCCGCCTCACGCGGATGGGAGATTCCGTGGGGGATGCTCGCGATCGTGTGCCCTTTGAGGAGGGACGTCCCTGGCCGACGCCCTGGCCGCCCCGCAGCCCGAATTGAGCGGAAGGGATGGGAGCATCCGTCTGTTGGCTGAGGTGGTGCCGGCGTCCGCCGACATCGCGGAAGCGCTCCGCCGGCAGCAGCTGATCGCCATCCGCCGGTTCCTGGTCGAGATCTCGGCTGGGCGAGGCCGGTCACAGGCCGGCGCTAGGCTGCCCGAGAACGAGCACGAACAGGAGGCGTCATCGAGGTGACAGACGGCGGCGTTCGCTGGGCCTTCTACGGGCGCGTGTCTTCCGAGGACAACCAGGATCCGACGCTGTCCCTGCCGCGCCAGCTCGCGAACTGCGAGGCGGCGGCGGTAAGCGTCGGCGGCCAGATCGTCGCCCACTTCTACGACATCGAGAGCGGCGCCGCCCGCTACGAGAAGCGGGGAGCGGGTCATGTCTCGGGCTTCGACATCTCCACCCCTCGTGATGGCGGCCTCCTGGACCTCCTCCAGGGCGCGGGCACCGGGCGCTTCGACGTCGTCGTGTGCGAATCAATCAGCCGCGTGGCCCGGAACCCCTCGGTCACGTTTCGCGTCGAGGAGGAGCTCCGAGAGGCCCACGTGAAGCTGTGGGCGGTCGATGAGCCCTGGGAGGAATCCTTCGGGTCCATCGTGCTTCGCCACGTGAACGTGGGGCTCGCCCGGGGCTACCTGCACGAGCTGAAGGTGAAGTCCCGTCAGGGAATCGAGGCGGCCGCCAGGCAGGGACGCCACTCCGGAGGCAAGCCGCTCTATGGGTACCAGTTCCGAGAGATCCCACATCCGAACCCGCACCAGGCCCGACAGGGGCGCAAACAGAAGATCCTGGAGCCCGACCCCGAGCGCGCCCCGATCGTCCGGATGATCTTCGAGGACTACGTCGCTCGCGGGATGAGCCTCGGCGATCTCCAAGCCAAGCTGAACGCCGACCTGGAGCGCTTCCCGCCGCCAGAATCGCCGGATCCCCGACGACGCACGGGGAGGTGGGGCCGCTCGAGCGTGTGGGAGATCCTGCGCAACCCGAAGTACACCGGCTACCAGGTGTGGAACCGGCGGGCGCGCAAGCGCGGAGGCAAGACGAATCCCCCCGAACGGTGGATTTGGTCAGAGGAGCCCGCCCACGAGGCCCTGGCTTCCAGGGAGATGTTCGAGGAGGCCGCCCGCCGCTCCGTCTCGCGTGACAACGTCGTGAAGGCCGCCAGGGCCCGAGCCGACTATGCGCCGCGGACGTATCTGCTTCGGTCCTTCCTGCGATGCGGCGCCTGTGGCCTCCGGATGCACGGGCGCGAGCGCCATGGAGTTTCCTACTACACCTGCGAGACCACTCGTCGCCAGGCCACCCTCGTCGCGCCTGAGCACCCGAGGATGGTCTACGTGAGGGAGGACCGCGCCGTAGCGCGCGTGATCGAGTTTCTCCAGGCGCACCTGTTCGGACCAGGGAGACGGGAGGGGCTCGCGCGAGCGCTGGAGGAGGCCGATCCGGAGCGGGAGGCCCACCACGACGAGGCCGAGCGGCTGAAGTCGGAGCTTGCCCAAGTCGCCGTCCGGATCCGACGACAGGTGTCGCACCTGGAGGCCCTGGAGGCCGACACCGACGCAGGCACCGAGATCCGGAGCCGCCTCCGCGAACTGGCCGCGCTGAAGGCGCGGCGCGAGCGCGAGCTCGAGGTGGCCGAGCGGGCACTCGCTGCGAAGCCCGATCGCGAACAGGCCCAGGAACTCGTCGACCTGCTGCCGCAGCTGGACGTCGATGCCGCGCTCCTCGCGCACGAGTCGTTCCGGGAGATGCTGGCTGCTCTCGACTTCCGGGCCACGTACGAGCCAGATCGAAACGAGCTCAAGGTGCGGGCGACGCTTGCTCCGGAGCTCCTGCCCGTGAACGGGGATGGCATGTCGTCCCCTTTGTCAGTGCCCCCGGGAGGAATCGAACCTCCGCACGCGGTTTAGGAAACCGCTGCTCTCTCCACTGAGCTACGAGGGCGTGCTCGGTCGAGTGTAGAACGAGGCGAACAGCCATCGAGCGACCCTGGCCTCAGCCATCGGGCAGTTCAGGTTCCTCGCTCGGGTCCTGGACGCTCGTCCGGGCGGCCTCCACGGTCGTGTCCAGGGAGAGCACCCGCTCCAGACCCGCGATCTCGAGCACCCGCCGGGAGCGCGACTCCTCGGGGGCGACGACGCGGAGCGCCTGGGCCCGCCAACCGAGCCGGTGGTCGAGCTCGGCCAGCATCCGGACACCGGCGCTGTCGATGTAGGACACCTTCGAGAGATCGATCACCAGGCCGAGCGCTTCGTTCGGGACGACGCCCAGGAGCGCGTCGGTGATCTCGGCCGCGTTCGACAGGTCGATCTCGCCCGAGAGGCTGGCCACCACGACGCCGTCGTCGGCGGCGATCGTGACGTTCGGGTGCTCGGTCACACCGAGACCGCGCCTCGGAGGGTCCGCCGCATCGTCACGACGGTGCCCCGCTCGCTCCGCTCGATGCGCATCGAGGGCGCGAGCGCCTCGATCAAGGCCAGCCCACGGCCGCCGTCCTGGCCCCGTCGCTGGCGCCAGCGGCCGAAGTCGCGGACGACGACCTCGACGGCGTCGTCGTCGCGATGGGCCTCGATGTCCACCGTCCCGGCGCTCGGGCCGTACGCGTGGCGGACCGCGTTCGAGCAGGCCTCGGCGCAGGCGAGCACGAGATCGTTCGTGTCGTCGGGCTCGACGCCGATGCCCCGGAGCCAGCTCCCGAGCGCTCGGCGCATCCTCGCGAGCTCGGCCGGCTCCGCCGGCATCCGGAATCGGAAGGCCTCGTTTCGGACGCGGAGCCGTTCCATCGCGAGGACCGCGATGTCGTCGGCGGCCTCGCCGGGCACCAACGCCGTGATCAGCTCGCGACACACCGTCTCGACCGGCCGTCCCGGGTCCCTGCCGGCGGCCGCGAGCAGTCGCTCCAATCCCTCCTCGAGCGAGATATCCCGCCGATCGATGAGGCCGTCGGTATACAGGACGACCTTGGCCCCGGGATCGACGTCGACGACGACCTCCTCGTACGCCCAGCTGGCGGCCACGCCGATCGGTGGCTGCTTGGGAAGCTCGAGATACCTGGCTCCCGCGGCGTCGATCGCGATCGGTGGGGGGTGTCCCGCGCCGACGAAGCGGGCGGCGCCCGACGCGGGGTCGACCTCGGCGTACGTCATCGTGGCGATCTCGTCGGGCGCGACCACGCGGACCACCGAATCGGCGTGCGCGACGATGTCGGCCGGCCGGTGCCCCTCGAGCGCGTAGGCGCGCACCGCCATCCGGAGCTGCCCCATCACGCTCGCCGCCTCCAGCCCGTGCCCGGCGACGTCGCCGATCACGAGCCCGACCCGGCCGCCGACGAGCGGGATCACGTCGTACCAGTCGCCGCCCGCCTTGAAGCCAACCTCGGCCGGCAGGTACCGCGCAGCGAGCGCGAGCCCGTCGATCATCGGGAGGTCCTGGGGGAGCAGCGCGCGCTGGAGCGTCTCGGCGATCCGGTGCTGACGGTCGTAGTCGACGCGTTCGGTGACGTCCTGGACGACCCCAAGCATCCGAACGGGGGAGCCGGCCTCGTCGAAGAACAGGCGGGCGCGTCCGAGGAGCGCCCGGAGCTCGCCGTCAGGGCGGACGATGCGGTACTCGATCTCGGGCACCTCTCGCCGTCGCGTCGCGAAAGCGGCCGCGAGGTTGCGTTCGATCCGTCGGCGGTCCTCCTCGGGCACGAGCTCCACGGCCTTGTCGAACGTCATGTGGAACGCTCCCGGCTCGTACCCGTGGATCCGGTACAGATCGTCGGACCAGGTGACCGTCCCGGACCCCAGCTCCCACTCCCACCGACCGAGCCTCGCCAGTTCCTGGGCCTCCTCGAGCTCGTGCTCGCTCCGACGGAGCTTGGTCTCGGCCTCGCGCCGTTCGGTGATCTGGTGCCCGAGGTGCTCGTTGGCTTCGACGAGCTGCGACGTGCGCTGACGAACGCGCCCCTCGAGGTCGTCGGCGGCGCGCTGAAGCCGCTCGCGGGCCCTCGTGCGTTCGGAGACGAGGGCGGACAGGAAGAACGCGGTGAACGCGATCGTCGCGTTGAACAGCTGGAGCGTGAGCATCTCCTCGGTGAGCGACAGGTCGGCGAACCATCCGACCATCCGGCTGGCGGCCCACGCGGCCACGGTCGACACGAGCAGCACCGCCGGCGCCGCGCCGCGGAGCTGGAAACGCCACGCGATCCACCCGACGAGCGGGGGGAGCAGGAACAGGAGCTGTCCCGTGTTCCACATCGCGAACACGGAGGCACCGATCAGGAGCGCCAGCATCACCAGCGCCTCGGGGAGGCGGCGGAGGCCGAGCTTGGGTTCGACCTGGTTCCACGTGAGCACGCACAGCAGGAACGGCGCCACCACGAGGATCCCCATCGCGTCGCCCGCCCACCACACGGTCCACGCGCCCCAGAACCCGTCAAGCGTGATGCGCGGCGACAGCACCAGCGCGGCGCTCCCGATCGTCGCGCTGATCGTCATGCTCAGCAGCGCGCCGAGACCCACGAGCGCCACGACGTCGCGGACGCGATCGATCTGCTGCCGGAAGCCGGTCCGCTCGAGCAGCCAGGCCGCCACGATCGGCGCGAGGGTGTTCCCCGCCGCGGTGAGGACCGCCGCCGGGACGTTCGTGATCGGCAGGTTGACTAGGAACGCCGCGATCGCGACCCCCGGCCACAGGCGCCAGCCGTACCGCAGGAACGCCACCAGCGCGAGACCGGTCGGCGGCCAGAGCGGCGTGATGTTGTCCTCGACGATCGCGAGCCGGAGTCCGAGCCGGGCGGCGGCGTAGTACAGGACCCCGAGCACGAGGATCGCCACGAGGTCGTCGCGGGAGATCCGCGGCACGACCCCGGGTCGATCCCCTCGGATCCCGACCGGGGAGGTCATCAGACGGCCAGCTTCCACCAGATCACCCAACGTGCCAATCCCCCGGAGCGGGGGCCGGCCGAGCCGTCAGGAGAACGCGATCCTCACGAGGAAGACGTCCCGGTCACCGGCGTTCGTCTGGCCCTCGAAGGCCCCGTGCGTGGTCCCGACGGCCACCACGCCCCTCGGGTCCGACGCCATCCCGTAGACCGCGTCGTAGTCCGCCGTGCCGAACTGCCGCGTCCAGAGCTGGGTTCCGTTCGGCAGGTACTTGCGGAGGAAGCCGTCGCTCTCCCCCAGCGCCGTGCCGTCGGGGAGTTCGCCTGTCGTGGAGCCGGCGACGTACAGACCCTTGCCAGCGATCGACAGCGCCGTCGCCTGGTCGTCGGTCGTGCTCCCGAACTGCTTGAACCACAGCAGGGTCCCGTCTGCTTGGAGCTTGCCGATCACCGCGTCGACCCCGCCCGCCGGCGGCTCCTGCAGGAACGTCCCCGAGGTCCACCCCGCGAAGTACACGCCCTCGGCGCGCGGGACGATCGAGGTGATCGCGTCGGTATCCGACGCACCGAGCGCGTAGCGCCACGCCGGCCGACCACGCCGGTCGAACCCCGCGACGAACCCGTCCTGGTCCGCCATCGTGCGACGCAGACCCTGCGTGGTCCCCGCGAGGAACACCTGGCCCGCGCGCAGCGCGACCGAGAGGCCCCGGTCATCGCCGTTCCCGCCGAGGAGCCTCGTCCAGCTCTCGAAACCGTTGTTGTCGAGCCCCATCACGAACGCGTCGGACGGCCCGTGGAGCCGCTGCCGATCGAGCGGCCCGCGCGTCGTCCCGGCAAGGACGATCCCATCCGCGCTGGCCGAGATCGCGGCGCCCTCGTCGTCTCGGTGGGTACCGAACTGCTTCAGCCACGCCAGCCTGCCGCCGGCGTCGAACCGGGCGACGAACGCGTCGGTCCCGCCTTTCGCCCTTTGCCTGGGGAACCGCCCGTCGGTCGAACCCGCGACGTACACGTCGTTCCCGGAGACCGAGATCGCGAGAGCCTGATCGGTCCCGTTCGTGCCGAACTGGCGGGTCCACAGCTTGTCGCCGTCCGCGTCGTACCGGGCCAGGAACGCGTCGTAGCGATGGTGGTACGGCTTTCCGTCGAGCGAGAAGTTCGTGAACCCGGCGGTGTACGAGCCACCCTTACCGTCCGGCGCCGCGGCGTTCGCGAGGTCGTATCGCTGCGTCCCGAACTGCCGCACCCACCGGATCGTGCTCGTGGCGTCGACCGAACCGCAATGGACCTGTGCGACCAGGCAGTCCGCGACGAGCTGATCGAGACGTTCCTGCTCCCACGTGTTCCAGAAGTCCGCGTGCATCGTGTACGGGGGGCCGCTGGAGAGCTGGAACGCGAGCGTCCCGTCCAGCCCGAGTGGGTTCATCACGCCGTAATGCACGCGTTCGCTCAGCTTGGGGATGATGTTCCCGAACCCCGGCGGGCACGCGCCGCCCTCCGGGTACGTGACGTCCTCCGGGCGGAGGCCGGTGCCGTTCCAGCAGCTCGGGAAGTCGAT
>DASXTX010000125.1:0-15987 GCA_036505195.1 Actinomycetota bacterium | reverse complement strand
GGGACCCACGCGTAGCCGATGTTCTCCTTCCGGCGGAAGGAATGCGAGGCGCTCACGAGACGGCCGACCTCCTGCCCGTCCTTGCGGACGACCCAGAAGTCCTCGAGCCACATCCGGAAGGGCTCGCCGCCGAGCGTCACGCCGACGAGCTTGCGGTCGACGCCCTCGGCCGCGACCCGTCGGAGCGCCTCCTTGCCGATGAAGTCGGCGTCGAACTCGACCAGGCGCTCCATGCCGGTCACGTGGAACGGCGTGTCCTCCACCGTCATGTCGTTGCCGTAGTTGAAGATCCCGGCCTCGAGCCGCCGCTGGTCGCTCGGGGCGATCGCGCGGATCCGAGATGGAGCTCCCGCCTCCATCACGCGGTCCCAGAGCTCGGTGCCGCGCGAGCCGTCGCGCAGGTAGATCTCGTAGCCGACCTCACCCGTCCACCCTGTGCGCGAGACGACCACCGGGATCGAACCCAGGTCGCCTGCCCAGCAGCGGTAGTACCCAAGCTCCGCGACCTCGTCCCCGAACAGCGCCCGGATCACGTCCTTGCTCTTGGGCCCCTGGACCTGGAGCGGCGAGACGTCGGGTTCGCGGATCGTGACATCCATCCCGGCGAACGCCTGCACGCCGAGCGCGTACAGCATCGCGTCGGAGTCGGCGAGCGAGAGCCAGAAGTGGTTCTCGCCGAGACGCAGCAGGATCGGATCGTTCACGATCCCGCCGTTCGGGGCGATGATCGGGGCGTACTTGCACTGCGCACGTCGCAGCGCGACAGGTCACGGCACGTGAGGAGCTGCGTGAACCGCGCGGCGTCGGGTCCGGTGATCTCAACCTGACGCTCGACGGCGACGTCCCACAGCCCGACGTGCTCGACCAGATGCCAGTACTCCCGCTCGTCGTCGTCGTACAGGGTCGGGATCAACATGTGGTTGTACAGGTCCCAGCTGGTGCAGCCGGCTTCGACCGTCCGCTGCCAGTACGGCGAACGCCGGTACCACGACGCCGTGTAGAACGTGAACGAGTAGGGCTCCTTCATCGAGGCATCCTCCGGCGCTTCCGATCCCTGCGGATCTCGCGCACGCAGTTGTACGCGGGGATGCCGGACACGCCCCCGCCCCCGTGCGTGGCGCTCGAGCATTGATACAGGCCGTCGATCGGCGTCCGGTAATCGGCGTACCCGGGCGCGGGACGCATGTGGAACAGCTGGTCGGCCGACAGCTCACCGTGGAAGATGTTGCCGCCGATCAGGTTCCATTCCGTCTCCATGTCGTAGGGGCCGATGACCTGCCGGGCGACGATCGACTCCCGGAACCCGGGTGCGACGTCCTCGTACGCCTGCACGACGCGGTCGGCGTAGGCCTCGAGCTCCTCTCGATGCGGCTCCTCCGACCACGTGTGCGGGACCCACTGCGTGAACAGCGAGACCACGTGCGCGCCCTCGGGCGCGAGCGACGGATCCAGCGTGGTCGGGATCACGCCGTCGGAGAACGGCAGCGTGGCGGGACGGCCCGCCCTCGCCTCCTCGAACGACCGCTCCATCTGGTCGACCGATGGCGCGATCTCGAACCCGCCCGAGAAGTCCCTCCAGTCCGGTTCGCCGGCAAGCGTCGGGAGCCGGCTGATCGCGCAATTGATCTTCACGACGCCCGAGCGCGTGGACCAGTGCTCGATGTCCTGGACGAAGTCAGCCGGCAGGTCCGTGCGGTCGAGTTGCCGGAGGAACGTGATCTTGGGGTGGCACGCCGAGACGACGACGGGGGCCAGCACCTCCTCCCCGCCCGCCAGGACCACACCGCGAGCGCGTCCGCCGGCGACCAGGACCCGGTCCACCTCCGCGCCCGTGCGCACATCGGCCCCGAACGCACGCGCGCTGCGCTCGAGCGCCGCGGCCACAGCGCCCATCCCCCCCTCGGGGACGCCCCACGAGCCGAGCGTCCCGTCGCCGACGTCGCCGATCTCGTGATGCGCCATCACGTAGGCGGTCCCCGGCTCGTGGGGACCCGCCCACGTCCCGATCAGGCCGTCGATCGCCATCACGGCCTTGACCTGTTCGGACTCGAAGAACCGGTCGAGCAGGTCGGCGACGCTCATCGTGAGGAGCCGCGTCACCTCGCCGACCGTGCGGACCGACAGCCCGCGGAGCCGCCAGGCCAGGCGGAGTTGCTCCAACAGGTCCCCCGGCCGCTTGGAGCCGATCTGCGGCGGGGTGCTCATCAGGAGCGGACCGAGGACGGCGGCGAGGCCCCCGATCCACGCCTCCCAGCGTTCGAGGGCGTCGGCATCCTTCTTGGAGAACTTCGCGAACTCGTCGTGATTCTTCGACGGGTCGTCGTACTCGATCATCACCCGGCCGTCGGGGAACGGCACGACGTAGGGACCGACCGGGTGCACGCGGTACCCGTGCCGGGCGAGTTGCAGGTCGCGGACGATCGTGTCCGGCATCAGGCTCATCACGTACGACAGGGTCGTGACGCGGAACTCCGGATGATCGGGCCAGGGCTGGTCGGTCGCGGCGGCGCCGCCGGTCTTGAGACGCGCCTCGCACACGACCACTCGGGCGCCGGCACGGGCGAGATAGGCGGCGGCGACCAGGCCGTTGTGGCCGCCGCCGATCACGATCGCGTCGTAGACGTTCGGGCCCGGCACGCCTCCTCCTTGAACGGCGGTTCAATCCCGCACGTTACCTCCGGGACGACCCGTGGCGCGAACCGCTCGAACGCACCGGCTCAGGAAAGCCCGCCGGACAGGTCGACCTCCGCCAACGGCGTCGTGCGCAGCAGCGGGAGGAGCACGATCGCCGAGAGCCCCGCGGCCACACCGGCGATCGCGTACGTCCCACGCGCCCCCACCAGGGGCAGTACGAACGCCGCCGCCACGAACGAGACGGTCAGCCCACCGTGGAACAGGCCCTCGATGGCGCCCAGGACCCGGCTGCGCACCGAGTCCGGCGATCGGCGCTGGAACAGGTTCTGCTCGGCGACGCCGGTGAGCCCCTCGCTGGCTCCCCAGGCGACGTTCAGGACCAGGACGAGCGCGAACCACGGCGAGAGCGCGATCGCGATGCCGAGGCACGCGGTGAACGCGGTCCCAAGGATCAGCCAGCGCATCTCGGTGGCGGCCGTGAGCCAGCGTCCCGCGAGGGAACCCAGGATCGACCCGGCACCCCAGAGCCCGATCATCACCCCGAACCCGGCCGATCCCGCGCCGAACACGTCCACCAGGGGCACGTCGCCGACCAAGGCCATCCCGATGCCCAGGACCAGCACGATCCAGGCCACCGAGATCCGTCGCAGCACCGGCTCGTGGAACAGGAACCGGAAGCCCGCCCAGACGCCGCGATGCTCGCCCTCGTCCGATCGGTCGCCGACGAAGCGGGCCCGCACCGAGACGACCAGCGCGGCCGAGACCACGAACGACGCGGCGTTGATCGCGAACACCCAGGGAGCGCCGACGGCGGCGAGCAGGATCCCCCCGACCGCCGGCCCGACCATGATGCCGATGTTGCGCCCGATCGCGACCAGGCTGTTCGCCCAGCTCACCTGGTCCTCCGGGACCAGGTTCGGGATCGCGGCGCTCGAGGCGGGCCAGAACGGCGCCTCCGACAGCGCCGACAGGATGGCGATGGCGACCAACGGGCCCGGCGAGGAAGCGACCAGCGCCATCCCTGCGAAGCAGACCGCCGCCGCCAGATCCGACACGATCATGACCGTCCGGCGGTCGAACCGGTCCCCCAGCACGCTGGCGAGCGGACCGACCAGCCCGGTCACGCCCTCGGTGACGATCAGCGCCGCCGCGAGCCAGACCGAGGACCCCGTCTGGTCGTAGATCTCGAACATCAGCGCCGTGTACGCGGCCGCGCTCCCGGTGACCGAGATCACCCTCGCGAGGGCCAGCCGGCGCACCGCGGTGCGCGGGGCGGTCACGTCGATCCCCCGATCCGCTCGAGCCGTGCGGCCTCGTCGAGCTCGAGGTAGCGCTTCATCCGGAGCAGGACGAAGACCGCGAGGCCGGCGGTGACGCCCCCCACGGCGTAGGTGGCCTTCGGCCCGATCCACGGGACGACGAAGGCGGCCACGATGTACGCGAACGCAAGCATCAGGTGCATCACGCCCGTGAACGCGGCCGAGACGCGGCTGCGCACCGCGTCGGGGGCCCGTCGCTGCCGAAGGTTGGTCTCGGCGACGATCGTCATCCCGTCCGCGAGGCCCATCACGAACAGCATCGCGACGGCCAAGGGGAACCACGGCGAGACGCCGACGCCGATGCCCGTCGCGGCGATGACGGCCCCGGTGATCACGAGCCAGGTCCCCTCGCTCCCTTCCCGCATGTTCTTCGCGATGAGGGAGCCGAGGGCCGATCCGCCGCCCCAGGCGGTGATCAACAGGCCGAACCCGAACGATCCGGCGTCGAAGACCGCGGCGAGCGGCGCATCCGCGACCATCGACATCCCCATGCCGGAGATGAACACGACCCAGGCGAGCAGCAGGGTGCGCAGGACCCGGTCGTGCCGGAGGAAGCGGAATCCAGCGCGCAGACCGTGGAACTCGTCCTCCCCCGGTTCCGCTTTGAACCGGGCGTGGACGCTCACGATGATCGCCGCGGACACGACGAACGAGACGGCGTTCGCCCCGAACACCACGCTCGGGCTGGTGACGGCGAGCAACGCGCCGCCGAGGGCCGGACCGACCGCGATGCCGGCGAGCTTGCTCGCGTTGAGCAGGCTGTTGGCCCACGTCGTGAGCTCGGGCCCGGCCACGTTCGGGATCGCCGCCTCGGACGCCGACCAGAACGGCGCCTCCGCGATGGCCGACAGGAACGCCCAGACCAACAGCCACGCGGGCTCGGACGAGAATGCCATCATCGCGAAGCAGGCCGCGCCGGCCATGTCGGACGCGATCAGCACCTTCCGACGGTCGAACCGGTCTCCCAGGACGCCGGCCGGCGGCCCCACGAAACCGGTGACCCCGAACGTGAGCAGGAGCGACACCGCGACCCACGACGCCGAACCGGTCCGCTCGAAGATCGTGAAGTTCAGCGCCGCGTACGCCGCGGCGCCCCCGGTGATGGAGACGATCCGGGCCGTGGCGAGCCGGCGGACGGCGGTTCGGGGGGCGGTCACCGGCCGAGTGTCCACCGCCCCCCGACCTCCGTCTAGCCCGCGACCCGAGCGACGACGCGCTCGTCCGCCTCGACGTGTTCCTGCACGTCCTCGGTCTCGGTCTCGCTTGCTGCCGCAGCCGCGCTCGCCCGCCGCGAGGCCCGCAGGACCGGCACGAGCACCACCGCGCCGAGCAGCCCGCAGGCGCCACCGATCGCGTACACGGCCCGCGGACCGAGCGCCGCGACCGCCGGGCCGCCCAGGACGAACCCGATCGACAACGCGATGTCGATCATCGCCTCCGACGCGCCCACCACGCGGCTCCGAATCGCGTCCGGCGTGCGGCGCTGCTGGATGCTCCGGTCGGCGATCATGATCACCGCGTCCGCGGCGCCGCAGAGCACCAGCAGCGCGAGGATGGGTGGGAACCACGGCGAGAGCGCGATGCCCGCCGTGGTGGCGCCCATCACGATCGTGCCGAGGATCAGGGCGCGCGCCTCGTTGCGCTCGTGCAGCTTCCGACCCGCGAGCGACCCGAGCACGGAGCCGGCGCCGAACGCGCCGATCATCAACCCGTAGCCGGTCGAGCCCGACCCGAACAGCTCCGCGAGCGGGACGTCGGCCACCATCGCCAGCCCGATCCCGAAGACGAGCGCCACCCACGCGAGGACGATCGTGCGCAGCACGCGGTCACGCGCGATGAACACGAATCCCGCGCGAAACCCGCGGTGCTCGTCGTCGTGCTCGGTCCGATCCTCCGCGAACCGTCCACGGACGGTCGCGATGATCGCTGCGGACAGGGCGAACGAGAATGCATTCAGGCCGAATACCATCCCCGGCCCGATCGCCGCGAGCAGCCCGCCGCCCAGGGCGGGCCCGAGCATGATGCCCGCGTTCCCGCCGACCTGGAGCAGGCCGTTCGCCCAGGCCAGGTCGTCCTTTCCGACCAGGTTCGGGACCGCCGCGGCGGAGGCGGACCAGAACGGCGCTTCCACGACCGCAGCCACGAACCCCAACGCGAGGAGCAACGCCGGCTCGTGCACGAAGGCCAGCGCGAGGAAGCACGCAGCGCCCGCGAGATCGGACGCGATCATCACCCGCTTGCGGTCGAAGCGGTCGCCCAGCATCCCACCGAGCGGCGCGAACACACCGGAGACGCCGAACGTCAGCAGCAGGGACGCCGAGAGCCATGCAGCCGAGCCGGTCCGCTCGTAGACGGTGAAGTTCAGCGCGGCGAACGCGGCCGCGCCGCCGGTGATCGAGATCAGGCGTGCGAGCGCGAGCCTTCGGACGGCGCTGCGAGGTTGCGAGTTGTGACGCATGGGACGACTCCTGTGGCTCGGTTGGATCGAGGGACGGTGGTTCGGGGCGATCCCGCCGGAGGGGCGGGGGTCGCGACCGCTAGACGGCCGCGATGAAGGACGGGATGAGACCCGTCTTCCTGCTCCCGAACGACACCTGGAGTCGCCTCATAACTGGGTGAGTGTAGCAGCGCGGACCTTGCGAAGGAAGCATCTGTGACGAACGTCACATGCGGAACGCAACGTGCGACGGATCAATCCGGGAGGACGATGGACCGCGCGGCGCGGCCGCCGATCGCCGAGGTGATCTCGTCGATCACGTCCTGGCCCGCGGCGCTGTCGAGCGTGAGACCCATCAGCGCGGTGCCGCCTCGAGAGGCTCGGCCCACGTCCATCGTGGCGATGTTGACGTCGTGCTCACCGAGGATGGTGCCGACCTTGCCGATCACGCCGGGGCGGTCCTCGTACTCGAAGAACAGCATGTTGGTGGCCGGCGCCATCTCGATGTCGTAGCCGTTCACGTGCAGGACGCGTTGGTCGTTCCGTTTGCCGACCAACGTGCCGGCGACCGAGACCTCGCCCTGATCGGTCTCGGCGGTCACCGCGACGAGGTTCACGTAGTCGCTCGAGACCGACGAACGCGTCTCGCTGATCGCGATCCCGCGTTCGCGCGCGATGATCGGCGCGTTCACGAAGGACACGGGCTCGTGCACCACGCCCCGGAGCACGCCCTTGACCACCGCGAGGGTGAGCACGCGCGTGTCCGCCTCCCCGATCCGGCCGAGGTATTGGGCCTGCACGGTCCTGACGGCGCCCTCGGCCAGACCGGTGAGGAGCGCGCCGAGGCGTTCGGCGAGCGGGAGGAAGGGGCGCACGATCTCGGCGACCTCGGCCGCGGCCGAGACGTTGACGGCGTACGGGACGAACTCGCCGTTCAGCGCGAGGCGCACCATCTCGGCCACCGAGGTGCCGGCCTTGTCCTGCGCCTCGGCGGTCGAGGCCCCCAGGTGTGGGGTCGTCACCACCTGCTCGAACCCGAACAGCGGCGAGTCCTCGGGCGGCTCGTGCTCGAACACGTCGAGCGCCGCTCCGGCGATCCTCCCGTCCTCGAGCGCCTTCGCGAGCGCCTGCTCGTCGACGATGCCCCCGCGCGACGTGTTCACGAGGCGGGCGCCCTCCTTCACGAGCGCGAGCTCGCGCTCGCCGATCAGGCCCTCGGTCTCGGGCGACCGCGGCAGGTGGATCGTGACGAAGTCCGACTGCACCAGCAGCGCCTCGAGGCTTGGCATCAGCTCGATGCCCATCTCCTTCGCGCGCTCGCGCGGGACGTAGGGGTCGTAGGCGATCACGCGCATCCCGAACGCGATGCTTCGCTGCGCGACGAGCGCGCCGACGCGCCCGAGCCCGACGATCCCGAGCGTCTTGCCCTGGAGCTCGACCCCCTGCCACTTCGCGCGGTCCCAGCGGCCGTGCTGCATGTCCTCGTGCGCCTGCGGGATGTTCCGGGCCTGAGCGAGCAGCAGCGCGATCGTGTGCTCGGCCGCCGAGACGATGTTGGAGGAGGGCGCGTTCACCACCATCACGCCGCGACGCGTGGCCGCGTCCACGTCGACGTTGTCCAGGCCGATCCCCGCGCGGGCGACGACCTTGAGGTTGTCGCCCGCCTCGATCACGTCGGCCGTGACCTGGGTCTGCGACCGCACGACGAGGGCGTCGTAGGGGGCGATCGCCTCGGGGAGCCCGTCGCCGGCGAGCTCGGGCCGAACGTCGACCTCGAAGTCCTTTCGGAGGAGATCGAGGCCTGCGTCCGACAGCTTCTCGGTGACGAGGACCTTCACGACCCGCCCACCTTCACGACCCGCCCACCCGCACGACCCGCCCACCCGCACGGCTGCGCTCGCTTCCTTGGGTCAGGCGCCGAACGCGTCCTGGAAGACGCCCTCGGCCGCGGCGACGGCCGCGCCGCGCTTGACCGGATGGCCGAGCCGCTCGAGCGTCATCTCGAGCGCGGCCAGGCCCCGGACGATGTCGAGCTCGCTGAAGTATCCGAAGTGTCCGATCCGGAACACCGTGCCCTTGAGCGGGCCCTGCCCCGGCGCGATCACGCAACCGAAGTCCGAGCGCATCCGGTCGCTGATCGTGTCGGCGTCGGCCGCCTCCGGAGCGCGGATCGCGGTGACGGTCCAGTTGTCGTCCAGACCCTCGCCGAACAGATCGAGCCCGAGCGCCTGCGCGCCGTCCTTCACCGCGCGCGAGAGTGTGCGGTGACGTTCGAGCGCGACATCGAGGCCGTCCTGGAAGTACAGCTCGAGCGCGGCGTGCAGGCCCTGCATCACGCTGATCGCGGGCGTCCAGGGGTTCTCTGGCTCCGGCTTGTCGGCATAGTCCTTGTAGATCGACCAGTCGAAGTAGAACCGCGGCATCGTGGCCGTCCGGTGCATCGCCCACGCGCGCTCCGAGATGGCGACGAACGCGATCCCTGGCGACGCCGAGAGCGCCTTCTGCGAGCCGCCGACCGCGACGTCGATCCCCCACTCGTCGAACGCGAACGGCACCGCGCCCAGGCTCGAGACGACGTCGACGATCACGAGCGCGCCGGCCTCGTTCGCGACTCGGGCGAGGTCGCGGATCGGCTGGATCACGCCGGTCGAGGTCTCGGAGTGCGTGAGCAGGACCGCCTTCACCGGGTCCTCGGCCAGCGCGGCCGCGACCTCCCCGGGCACGATCCTGCGTCCCCAGTCGTACTCGACCTTGCGCACGACGAGGCCGTGTGCCTCCGCGAGCCTGCTCCAGCGCTCGGAGAAGAACCCGGCGAGCGGCACCAGCACCTCGTCGCCCGGCGAGAACACGTTCTGGATCGCCGACTCGAGCCCGCCGGTCCCCGACGAGGTCATCAGCAGCACGTCGGCGGCCTCGGTCCGGTAGAGCTCCTTCAGGCGGGCGGTCACGTCGCGCATCAGCCCGCCGAACCCGGGACCGCGGTGGTAGACGAGCGGGCTCCCCTGGGCGAGCAGCACCTCGGGCGGGATCGGCGTCGGGCCGGGAGCCAGGATGATCTCGGGACGGTCCATCGACGTGCTCCTGTTGTGCTCTGGTCGCGTGTTCCGGTGCCGTTGCGGGGTCCGGTACCGTGCGTGCGCGGCCCATCTCGGGCGCGTCGGCTCAGCGTATCATCGTGTGTCTCGCCGCCAGGTTCCGGCGGCGTTCGTGCTGTCATGGCGACCCTGCGATTCCTGCTGAAGCGGTTCTTCGCCCAGCGCCTGCTGGGTCTGGCGATCGTGGTCACGCTGGGCTTCACGATCGGCGTGCTGGTCGCGGGGCCGATCTACGCGGACGCCGCCCGCGAGGCGATCCAGTCCTCGGCGGTCTCGACGGCGCCCGTCACCGTGAAGAACGTCCGGTTCCTGACCTACGGCAACCCCGCCTACGACTACGAGACGGCGAACGCAACCCTCGAGGATGAGGTCTCGGGGCTGCCGGTCGGCGAGATCGTGCCGCAGGGCCGCGGGACCGTTCGGCTGGTGGGGGCCGATCCGAACGCCCCGCTCTCGCTCACGGTGCTGTTCCGCGACGGCGCCACCGACCACCTGCCGTTCCGGGGCGAGCCTCCCCGGGGGCCCGGCGAGATCGCGCTGCCCGGCGGGATCGCCCGGCTGCTCGGCGTGGAACTCGGCGAGACGGTGACCGCGGTCGGCCCGACCGGCGAACAGGCAGAGCTCACGCTGGTCGGCCGCTTCGACCCGCCCAGTCGCGACGACCCCTTCTGGTTCGGCGACCAGACGCCGTTCCCGCCGCCGGACTCGACCGAGCTCTCCCCCGGGCTCATGGATCGTGCCGGCTACCTCGAGGTGGCGCCGGCGCTCGGCGTAACGAGCGAGTACGTGTGGGACGTCTATCTCGAACTGGTCGGGGTCCCCTTCGTGCGGGCGGAGCGGATCCCGCAGGAGATCGAACGGATCTCCGACGAGCTCCGCGCGACTCCCGAGTTCACCCAGCTGCAGGTGAGCACCGGCCTGGACACGCTCATCACGCTCGTGCGGCAGCGCGTCGAGGATCTCCGCGTCCCGATCTTCCTGGTCGTGTTCCAGATCGGCGCCGTCACGCTCGCGATCCTCGCGGGCGTCGGCTCGCTGGTGCTGTCGAGGCAGTCGTTCGAGCTCGCCGTCCTTCGCAGCCGGGGGTTCTCCGGCGGCAAACTGCTCGCAGCGCAGGGCGTCCAGGCAGTGTTCACGGCGATCGTGGCGTACCCGCTCGGCCTGCTGCTCGGCATGGCCCTGGCCAAGCTCGCCTCGAGCGCGAACGGCCCGTCCCTGCCGGGCGTGCTGTTCCCGATCGGTCTGTCGACGTTCGCGCTCGTGCTCGGCGCGATCGGGGCGTTGATCGGCGCGATCACGCTCCTCCTGCTGTCGCTGCCGCACGTCCGGCGGACGATCCTGGAGGAACGGCGGCTGCTCTCGCGCGAGGACCGCCCGCTGATCTCGCGCGTGCCGGTCGAGCTGTTCGTGCTCCCGGTCGCGCTGTTCACGTTCGTCGAGCTCCGGGGGACGGCGGTGCAGTCGACGAGCGCACGGGACCAGCTCGACCCCCTGGTGCTCCTCACGCCGACGCTGCTGATCTTCGCGCTCTCGTTCCTCGCGCTCCGGCTCCTGCTCTGGGTCCTGCGCCGGCTGGACCGTCCGGTCGCGCGCACCAAGAGCCTGCCGACCTACCTCGCGACCCGGCGGCTCAGCCGCTCCCCCGGCACGAGCTTCGCGACCTCGCTCCTGCTGGTGCTCGCGGTCGGCCTGCTCATCGTCTCGACCTCCTACCGGGCGATCGTGCTCCGCAACCACGAGGACACCGCGCATCAGCAGGTCGGCGCCGACTGGAACGTCCAGATCGCCGTCCCCGACGACCCGCTGATCGCCGCGAGCTCCGTCCCGCCCAACGCGGTCGCGGTGATCCGGAGCCAGCCCGTGTTCGAGCTCCCGGGCTCGTTCACCCTCTCGCCGTCCGTGATCGCGGTCGATCCCGAGCGCTTCGCAACGGGTGGATGGTGGCGATCGGACTACTCGAAGACCCCGCTCGAGACGTGGCTCCGGGACATCGAGGTGCCGGACCCGGCGGTGCCGGTCTCGGGCGAGTCGTTCACGGCGACGGTTACCGCGGGTGCGCCCGCCGAGGGCCTCCAGCTCCAGGTGACGTACGAGACCGACGACGATCGGGTGCGGACCGTCTCGGCCGGGACGATCGTCCAGGGCACGGAGACGTACGAGGCCGCGCTCGAAGGCGCCCACGCCATCCTGTCGATCACCTTCCTCGAGGTGGGAGCGGCCGAGGTTCCTGACTCCTTCGCGCTCGAGCTGCGCGACGTCGCCGCGGGCGAACCCATCGCCCTGGGGACCTGGACGCCGCTACAGTGGCGCGGGAGCGACGGCGCCGTGACCCCCGCGGGGTCGGGGATCTCGGTCACGATCGACACCGGGGCGGGACACGTCGTCGGGGGCATCGCACCCCCGATCGGCCCGCTGCCGGCGCTGATCTCCCCCGAGATCTCGCGGTCGCAGGGCTCGCCCTTCGTCGCGACGATCGGTGGACAGCGGCTCGAGTTCCAGCAGGTCGCGCTCGCGCAGGCGTTCCCCTCGGTGCTCGGCGACTTCGTGGTCGTCTCGACGCCGGCGCTGCTGCGCGCGGCGGTGCGGATCCCCGAACCGGGGCTCGCGCTGAACGAGGTGTGGGCGATGGGCGAGGACGACCCCCGACCGGCCCTGCGGCAGGCCGGGATGATCCCCGGTCCGACGCAGGCGGCGGGGGCGATCATCGGTGCGCTCGCGCAGCTGCCGCAGTCCCTCGCGGTCGGGATGAACTTCGCAACGGCCGTCGGCGGGCTCGGGCTCGTCGTGCTCGGCGTGGCGATCGGGTTGTACTTCGCGCAGCGGCGCCGGGAGTTCGAGTTCGCGTCGCTGCGCGCGATGGGGACCGAACCCAAGCAGGTGAGCCGCGTGTTGCTGCTCGAGCAGGGGCTGATGATCACGTTCGCGATCCTCGCGGGCGCGGGGATCGGGTTCGGCGTCCTCCGGCTGCTGATGCCGTACGTCGGCCGGAGCATCGGGTCGGCGTTCCCGCCCCCGATCCTCGTGTTCGACTGGCCGGCGCTCGCGGTCTCGCTGAGCGCGATCGTGGCCGCGTCCGCGATCGGGTTGCTCGCGGCGCTCCGCGCGCTCCTGCGCTCCTCGGTGACCTCGGTGCTGCGGGGTGAAGCCGAATGAGCCAGCAGCCCGGCGCACCGACGGGCCGACGGATCGAGACGGAGCTGCGGCGGGGGGCCGGGCCGATCGGCACGTTCCGCGAGGCGCTCGTGCGGTTCCGGCACGTGTTCAAGATCTATCGCGTCGCCGACACCGGCGTCGTCGCGCTCGGCGGCGTCGACTTCGACGTGGGCGAGGGCGAGTTCCTGGCCGTCGTGGGCCCGAGCGGCTCGGGGAAGTCGACGATCCTGAACATGATCGGTGGACTCGACCGGGCGTCCGCCGGCACGGTCGAGGTCGAGGGTCGCGACCTTGGGCGGCTCGACGAGGACGAGCTCACGGCGTACCGGCGCGACCGCGTGGGCTTCGTGTGGCAGGGAACCGCGCGCAACCTCGTGCCGTACCTGAACGTCGTCGAGAACGTCCGGCTCCCCTCGACCGCGAGCGGTGTGAAGATTCCCGCCGCGCGCCGGACACCACGCGAGCTGCTCGAGGTCGTGGGGCTCCCCCACCGCGCGAACCACAGGCCGGGCCAGCTCTCGGGCGGCGAACAGCAGCGCGTCGCGGTCGCCGTCGCGCTGTCGAACCTGCCGATGATCCTGCTCGCGGACGAGCCGACGGCGGAGCTCGACAGCGAGTCGGCCGCCCTCGTGCTCGACGCCTTCCAGAGCGTGAACCACGAGTTCGGCGTCACGATCGTGATGGTCACCCACGACCTGCTGGCCGCGAAGCGAGCGCACCGGCAGCTCCGGCTCCGCGACGGCCAGCTGCTCGTCGAGGGCAGGCCGATGGAGCCGCTCGGCACCGACGGCAGGGCCCGGCTGCCCGACGAGGCGATCGACGCCCTCAGCGGCGTGGACCTGGAGGTCGAGGTCCGCGACGGCGAGGTCCGCATCCGGCGCAAGGGCGAGGGAGGGCTCATCGGTGAGTGATCGCTGGCGGCCACCGGGTTCCGAGGGCGCCCGGGCGCCCGCCACCCCGCGCGCTCCGGATGGACGCGAGCCGTTGCTCTCGGCCACCGACATCGTTCGGACCTACCGGGGCGCGAACGGCGTCCAGGCCGTGCGCGGCGCATCGATCTCGCTCGCCCCGAAGGACTTCGTGGCGCTGATGGGACCGTCGGGCTCAGGCAAGACGACGTTCCTCGGGGTGCTGTCGGGCCTGGACGCGCCGGACGCGGGCGAGGTCCGGTGGAAGGACCGGCCGATCCGCAAGCTCCCGTTCGACGAGCAGATCGCGCTTCGTCGCAGCGGGATGGGCTTCGTGTTCCAGAGCTTCGGGCTGCTGCCGACGCTCTCGGCGGTCGAGAACGTCGAGCTGCCGCTCCGCGTCTCCGGGACCGACCTCTCAGAATCCAAGGCTCGCGCCGAGATGTGGCTGGCGCGGCTCGGGCTCGGCGACCGGATGTACAACCGGACGTTCGAGCTGTCGGCCGGGCAGCAGCAGCGGGTCGCGGTCGCGCGGGCGCTGATCGGCGAGCCCGAGGTGGTCCTCGCCGACGAGCCCATCGCGGAGGTCGACACCGAGAACGCCGACCTGATCCTCGAGGCCCTGTGGGAGGTGATCCGGCGTGGCGGCGCGGTCCTCGCCGCCACGCACAACCCCGAGGTGCTCCGCTACTCGAGCCGCGTGATCCTGTTCCGCGACGGGAAGGTCGAGGCCGAGGGCAGGCCCGAGGAGATCTCGGCCCGCCTCACCGTCGACTGAGCGTTTCACCCGGCTCCATCGTGGGAAGGACCTCGCACGATGACGGATCGACAGGGAACGGTCGCCGCGCTCGGCGAATCGACGCTCACCGGCTGGCGGGGCGCGGTCGGGAACGCGGTCGCCAAGCCGGTCGCCAAGCGGACCCGGTTCACCGAGGAGCAGATCCGCGTCGCCCTCGGGCTCGCGCTCCTCGCCTACGGGCTGTACCGCGTGCTCTGGCCGCCTATCCGCGCGCTCATGCGATCACGGTGATCCTCGGCCGCGGGTACCGGGCAGACGCCGAGGAGGGCCTAGACCCGGAAACCGTGGAACGCGTCTTCGGTCTCGCAGGGCCGGAGGTCCTCGGCCGAGAGTTCGAGCCCCGGCGTTCCTCGGCGGAGCAGCCGGTCGAGCCACGAACGCTTGCCCATCCTCCAGGCCACCGCTCGAGCGAGCGAATCCTTCCGAGCGTCGTGCCGCTTCTGCTGCTGGTTCAGGTCGCAGGGCATGTGCGTGATGTTCGGCTGCATCACGTCGCCTGCTCCTTCGGCGGGTGGAGCTGACGGAGGTCGAACTCGGGATCGGCGAGCTGCCGGCTGTCGGGGTGCGCCTTCGTGGCGATCAACGGCATCGAACGGCGGACGTCGAACTTCCGGTTCATGCTGAACGTCGACAGGAGCCGGCCGTCCTTCAGCAGGAACGCCGAGAAGCTCCGGTCCTCGATGCTGCCACGCACGACCATATCGTCCCACTCGGTCGCGAAACCGGCCATCTGGATCTCGGCGTCGTACTGATCCGACCAGAACCAGTGCGGGTCGTCGAACGCCGCCGGCGTACCCAGCAGGTTCTTCGCGACGTGCTCCCCCATCTTCAACGCGTTGTCGAAGTGCTCGACGCGGATCGGCCCGAACACGGGGTGGTCGTGCCGGGCAACGTCGCCGATCGCCCAGACCCCGTCGACGCTCGTCCTCAGGTTCGCGTCGACCGGGATGCCGTTGTCGACCGGGACGCCCCCGTCGGCGACCTCGGTGACGGGCTCGACGCCGACACCGACGACGGCGAAGTCCCCCTCGATCCGGCGCCCCTCCTTCGTGATCATCGCCTCGAACCGCCCGTCGCCCTCGAACCGCTCGGCTCCGTCGCGGAAGATCATCTCGACGCCGTGGTCGCGGTGCAGGGACTCGATCGCGCCGCCGAGCGTCGGCCCCAGCACCCGCTCCAGGGGCGTGCCGAAGAACTCCACGACCGTGACCTCCAGGCCCAGCTGCCGGAGCGAGGCGGCCACCTCGGCGCCGATGAAGCCCATCCCGACCATGACGGCCTTCGACCCTTCCTTCGCCGCGCGCTTGATCGCGTCGGCGTCGGGCGCGAAACGGAGGTCGAACACCCCGGGCAGATCGAGGCCCTCGATCTTCGGCCTGCGGTTGCGGGCGCCGGTGGCGATCACGACCTGGTCGAACGGCACGCGCTCCCCGCCCTCGAGCTCGACGACTCGGTCGCTGACGTTCACCCGCTCGGCCTTCGCGCCGAAGCGCGCGTCGATCTGGTGCTCCGCGTACCACTCGGGCGGCCGGACGAAGTGGTGGTCGGACTCGCCGCGCAGGTATTCCTTCGAGAGCGGCGGCCGCTCGTAGGGCGCCATCGGCTCGGCGCCGATCAGGACGAGGTCGCCGTCGAACCCCTC
>DASXTX010000124.1:0-26956 GCA_036505195.1 Actinomycetota bacterium | reverse complement strand
GTGGTACTTGCGGTCGAGCTCCTCGTAGAGGTCGCGCGCCTCGGCCACCCGCGACTCGATCTGGTCCTGCTTCGCCCCCAGGGCGTCGACGATGCCCTGGCGCTCCTCGGCCGTCGCCTTGAGCTCGGCCGCGGTCCAACGCGCCTCCTGCTGAGCGGCCTCGGCCTCCACCGCGAGGTCGGAGTCCGCCTGCGCCATGCTCCCGATGAACTCGAGCCGGTCGGAGAAATCGGCCAGGGAGGCCGAGTCGAACAGCTCGGCGATCTGCGACCCGACGCCCCGGTAGGCCCTGGCGGCGTTCGCGTTCAGGCTGCTGATGGCCCGGTCGGCGGTCGCCTGGGCCCGTTGGGCCTGGGCCCGAACGTCGGCCAGCCGTGCCTGGACCTCCTGGAGCTTGATCCGTGCCTGGTTGTACTGCTCGACCATCAGATCGAGCTCCCGGTTGAGGGAGTCCAGGCGTGCGCGGGCCTGCTCGACCTCCTCACGGCTGGGTGCCGCGGAGGAGAGGCTTGCGGCACCGATGGTCGCCGAGGCGGCGAGGAGCACGGCGATGGACAGCCGTGCGACGAGGTGCGCGCGTCTTCCGGTCATCATCCCCCAGGCAAACAACAGAACGGGCTGTCGTACGACAGCCCGCGCCCGAGGCTACCCGACAACCGGACCCCAGGCAACAGGACTGACCCGGCCGAGATCCGGGCCGAGGATCGGAGGTCTGGTCGGGACGGCGGGACTTGAACCCGCGACCTCAGCGTCCCGAACGCTGCGCGCTACCAAACTGCGCCACGTCCCGTCGTGCCCGAGTCTAGCGGCTGGGCCGGTCCGCGGCCCGCCGGTAGCATCGAGGGGTCGGCACGCCCGCCGATCGCGTCGGGAGGAGGCCCGGTTGAGGATCGCCGAGATCTGTCCACCGTGGATCGCCGTGCCCCCGAAGGGCTACGGCGGGATCGAATGGGTCGTCGCGCTGTTAGCCGACGGCCTGGCAGAAGCGGGGCACGACGTCACGCTGTTCGCGACCGGCGACTCACAGACCAAGGCGCGCCTCGAGTACGTCTTCGAGCAGGCCCCGGGGTCGAGCGCGATCAACGACATCGTCCTGGACACGACCCATACGCTCTTCAGCCTGACGGACGCGGCCGAGCGCTTCGACGTCTTGCACGTTCACTCGCCGTTCTCGGCGCTCGCGGCCGCGGTCGAGACCGGGGTGCCGACCGTCCACACCCTGCACGGGTCGTTCGTGCCGGAGATGACGCGGTTGTACTCGTTCGTCGCGCAACGCGCCTGGTTCGTCGCGATCAGCGAGGCGCAGAAGCGGTTCAACGAGGATCTGCGCTACGGCGGCGTCGTCTACAACGGCATCGACATGACCGCCTATCCGCTGCAAGAGGACAAGGAGGACTTCATCCTGTTCCTTGGTCGTGCGGCCCCGGAGAAGGGGTGGCGGCGCGCGGTCGAGGCGGCCATCGCCGCCGGTGAGCGCCTCGTGTCTGCCGTGAAGATCGCCCACCCCACCGAACAGGAGGAGTGGACGAACAACGTCCAACCGATCCTGCCCCCCGAGTACGAGGTGCTGGGGGAGATCACGCTGGCCGAGAAGGTGAGCCTGCTGCGCCGGGCCAAGGCCGTCCTGTTCCCGATCGACTGGCCGGAGCCCTTCGGGCTCGTGATGACCGAGGCGATGGCGTGCGGGACGCCGGTCATCGCGACGCCGCGCGGGTCCGTCCCCGAGGTCGTCGAGGACGGCGTCACCGGATGGATCGTCGACGTCGAGGACTTCCCGGCGCAGGCCGCGGAGCGGCTCGCCAGGCTCTCCGAGATCGATCCGCACGCGTGCCGCGACCGGGTTCAGCGCCTGTTCTCCAAGGAGGCCATGGTCGCGGGGTACGAGGCCGCGTTCGAGCTCGCCGCTTCCGGCCGCTGAACCCTCCCCCGCTCCTACTGCGGCCGAGCGTCCGACCTCGCCGGGCCCTCGCCGCCGGGGGCCCGGCGCAGCTCCAGCAGGGTCGCCTCGGGCGGGCACAGGAATCGGAACGGCGCGTACTTGCTCGTCCCGAGGCCGGGCGAGACGTGCACGAACGATCCCCCCATCCGGATCAGCCCGGACACCAGACGCCGGGGAAGGTGCGAGTTCGTCACGAGGGCGCCGACGAGCGGCAGCCGTACCTGGCCGCCGTGCGTGTGTCCGGCAACGACGAACGGGTAGCCGCAGGCGGCGATCTCGGGCGCCGAGTCCGGTGAGTGCATGACGGCGATCCCGAACCTCCACGGCGAGCGCCGCGGCGCGACGCGCAGGTCCTGACGCCGGATGTGCGCGTCGTCGAGCCCCAGGAGCTCGACGCGGAGGCCGCCGAGGTCCATCTCTTCTCGCAGGTTCGTGAGGTCGCGCCAACCGTCGGAGGAGAGCAGCGCCCGCATCTCGTTCGAACGCCCCCGACGCGCGAATCGAGGCTTTCGCAGATGCCTGGGGATGAAGTACCGGAGCGGGTTGCGCGCTCGCGGGACGTAGTAATCGTTCGACCCCAGCACGAACCAGGAGGCGAGCCGCCCGCGGGTGCTCCGAACGGCGGCGACGGCGGTCTCCACCGCCTCGGGCTCGCCGAGGAAGTCTCCGGTCACGACGGTGACGTCGGCGCCGGGCAGCGAAGCGAGGAAGGCGGACTTGCGCCGATCGACGCGGACGAAATGCAGGTCGGACAGGTGGAGCACCGTCAGGCTCTCGGGACCGTCCGTCGGTAGGATGGCCAGACCCCGACGCACGAGCCGGTACGCTCGTCGTTCGATCGCGACGCCGTAGGCGATGCACACCAGGCCGATGCTCGCGAGCACGAGCGGGATGCGGGAGAGCACGGGAGGGGAGTCTACGTGGGCGACCCCACGCTGAAGGCACAGGTGCACGAGCAGATGACGGCGGCCCTGCGGGCCGGGGACAAGGTCCGCCTGAGCGCGCTCCGCATGCTCGCGGCATCGATCACGAACCGCGAGAAAGAGGTCCTGCACGAGCTCTCCGACGAGGAGGTCCGCGAGGTCGCGGGCAAGGAAGTCATGCGGCGGACCGAGTCGATCGAGGCGTTCGCCTCCGCCGGGCGGACCGAGCTCGCCGAGAAGGAGCGGGCCGAACGCGAGACCTTGGAGCCCTTCGCCCCCGAACAGCTCGCCGACGCCGAGGTGGACGCGATGATCGACGGTGCGATCTCGGCGACGGGCGCGGCCTCGATGCAGGACATGGGCAAGGTCATGGGCGCGGTGATGGCCTCCGCCAAGGGCAGGGTGGATGGCTCGGTGGTCCAGCGGAAGGTGCGCGAGCGGCTCGCGGGCTGAATGCTAGATCGCCCGCTGCGGAAGGGCCTCGGGCAAGAGCGCCGCCGCCGCGCCGCCGCCTCCATCCCCACCGCCGTTGCCGCTCCCGTTCCCATCCCCGCCGTTCCTGTTCCCATCCCCCCCGTTCCCGTTGCCCTGGTCGATCGCGCCGACGTAGATCGTGACCGTGGCGCCGACGTCGACCACCTTCGTGCCGTCGCCGATCGGGATCTGATCCACGACGATCCCGTCCAGGTGTTTGTCGTCGACCGGCACGCGACCGATCGCGGCGACCAGCCCGAGCCTCTCGAGCCGGTGCACGGCCTCGGCCTCGGTGAGACCGGTCAGACGTGGGATCACGACGGCCTCGCCCCTGCCGTCGCTCACGCCCAGCCTTACCGCGCTTCCCAACCGGAGCCGGGCGCCGCCGCCCGGGGCCTGGGACAGGACCGTCCCGGCCGGCTCGAACGAGTGGACGTCCTCGCGGATCGGCGTGAAGTTCGCCTTCGCCAGCTTCGTCTCCGCCTCCTCGATCGGGAGGCCCACGACGTCGGGCACCTGTCCGGTCTCGGGCGGCGGCGGCGCCTCGAAGCCCTCGACCGGGAAGCCCGCCATGGCCTTGACCATGAAGTCGTGCCAGATCGGCGCGGCCACGGTGCCACCGAACACCGACCCTCCGTAGAACGTGTCCATCGGGATCTGACCGTTCGCGAACCCCACCCAGACGGCGGTCGAGACCTGGGGCGTGTAGCCGGCGAAGTACACGTTCGTGTAGTCCTGCGCGGTGCCGGTCTTCCCGGCCACGGGCCGGCCGATGGTCGCCGCCGTGCCGGTCCCGCAGCACACGACCCGCTGCAGCATCGCGGTCACCAGGTGCGCGATCTCGGGGTCGATCACCTGCTCGCACTCGGGCTCGTGCTGGTACAGGACGCGTTCGTCCTTGGGGGCGTCCCTCGGGACGTTGGCGAACTCCACCCGTCGGACGGCCCACGCCTTGCAGCGCTTGCCGTCGTTCGCGAGCGTCCCGAACGCGGCCGCCATGTCCATCGTCGGGACCTCCTCGACGCCGAGCGTGATCGAGGGGACGGCGTCCATGGGGACGGTGATCCCCATCCGGTGGGCCACGTCCACGATGTGCTCGGGCCCCACGTCGAGCGCGAGCTGCGCGAAGACCACGTTCACGGAGTCCTGGGTCGCGCTCCACAGGTCCAGGTACCCGCGGTCGCCCCCGCCTTCCGCGTTGCTCACGCAGCCGCTGGCGCTGCGCCACCCCTGGAGGTTGCAGAGCGGCGACTTGGACGAGTAGACCTTGCCCGGCGGGAACCCCTGCTCGAACGCCGCCGTCAACGTGAACGGCTTGAAGGCGGATCCCACCTGCCGCGTCCCGCGCCAGACCAGGTCGTACTGGTCACGGTTGTAGTTCTTGCCCGAGAGCATCGCCTTGATCGCGCCGTCCGTGGCCCGGACCGAGACCAGCGAGACGTCCGGGCTGTTCCTCCCCGGATGGATGGCCGAGCTCGCATCGACCGCCTCTTCCGCGTACTCCTGCCACGAGGGTTCGAGGGACGTGTAGATGTTCAGTCCTCCCTGGTAGAGCGTGTGCACGCGTTCGATCCGCCGTTGTCCGAACGCGTCGAACTCCCCGTCTGCGTTGTCCAGGATCAGGTTCCGGATGTAGTAGACGAAGAACGGTTCGACCTTCTGCTTGAACACGCCCGCGTCCCTCGCGATCCCGAGCGGCTTGGCCTGGGCCCTCGCGGCGTCGGCGGGATCGATCACCCCGAGCTCCGCCATCCGCTCGAGCACGAGGTTCCGGCGGGCCCTCGCCGCGTCGGGGTGCGCGACCGGGTCGTACGCGCCGGGGGCCCGGATGACGCCGGCGAGCAGGGCAGCCTGCCTGAGCGAGAGATCCCTGGCGGTCGTGGCGAAGTATGTCTCGGCCGCCGTCTCGATCCCGTAGGCGCCGTTCCCGTAGTACGCCTCGTTCATGTAGAGCTCGAGGATCTGATCCTTGGAGTACTTGCGTTCGACGCGGATCGCGAGCGCCGCCTCCTGGAACTTCCGCGCGAAGGTCTGCTGGGGCGAGTCGATCAGCACGTTCTTCACGAGCTGCTGCGTGAGCGTCGAGCCGCCCTGCTCGATGTCGCCGGCGATCAGGTTGGTGATGGCGGCGCGCATCAGGGACGGGAAGTCGAGCGCGCCGTGCTCGTAGAAGGAGTCGTCCTCGATCGCGACCACAGCCTGCTGTGCGATCGGGGCGATCTTGCCGATCCTGACGTACCGGCGGTTCTCGTCCAGGTAGATCTCGGCGAGAACCGTCTTGCCATCCGCCGCGTAGATCGTCGAGCTCTGGGGCAGGTGAGGGATCCCGGCCCTGCCGCCGCCGGCCGCATCCAGGCGCTCGCGGAACGCGTTCACGCCGGCGCCGGCGGCGCCGAAGAGCGGGAGCAGGGCGAGGGCGAGCACCGCGGCGAACCCGGCCATCACGACGATCAGGACGAGGGGGACGAGCGGTGCGATCACCCGGCGTAGGGGGAGATCGGGAACCCGCACCGTCTCGTCGGGGGTCCGGAGCGGCTCGTCGGATCTCGGTCGATGCCGGGGCGGTGCCTGCATGGGGGCCCAAAGGATAGCCCCGTCACCTGCCCGGTACGATGAGGTCCGCCCATGCGCCGCGCCGCACCGTTCCTCCTGTTCAGCGCCCTCATGTGGACGGTTGCCGGCAGTGCGCGTGCGCAGGACACGCCCTCGGTCCTGGTGGCCAAGGTGGACGGTTCGATCGACCGGACGCTGGCCTCGTATCTCGTCGACTCGATCGAGGAGGCCGAACGCGAGGGCTCGACGCTCGTGCTGCAGCTCGACAGCGCGGGGACCCTTGACCAGGACGCCGTCGCGCTGGCCGAGCGGATCCACGACGCAAGCGTCCCGGTGATCGTCTGGGTGGGCCCGGCGCCGGCCAAGGCCGCGGGGACGGGTCTCCTCTTCCTGTACGCGGCCAGCCTCGGCGCCGTCGCCCCCGGTGCCGGCCTCGGCCCGCTCGAACCCCTCGACCTGGCCGGGGACGAACCCGAGATCCCCGCGAGCGAGGCGGAGGCGATCGCGACCGGCTGGGTCGAAGAGCGTGGGCGCGAAACCCCGCTGTCATTCCCCGACCGGCCGGTGCCGGCGCGGGCCGCGCTCGACGGCCACGTCGCGAGCGTCGCCGCGATCTCGATCACCGACCTGCTCGACCAGGTGGATGGACGCACCGTCGGGACGGCCGACGGCGAGGTGACGCTCGAAACCAAGATCGCGACATCGGAGGCGGAGCAGCGGGTCACGGTGCGGTTCACCGACCTCGGGCCGTTCGATCGCGTGCTCCACGCCGCCGCGTCCCCCACCTGGATCTACGTCCTGCTCGTGCTGGGGCTCGCGGCGCTGGCCTTCGAGGCCACCCAGCCGGGGTTCGGGTTCGCGGGGTTCAGCGGGCTCGGGATGCTGGCGCTCGCCGCGTACGGCCTCACGGTCGTGCCGTTCTCCCCGCTCGGGCTCGGTCTGCTCCTCGCGGGGATCGCCCTGCTCACGCTCGACGTCCGTCTGCGCAAGCTCGGACCGCTCTCGCTCGCCGGGATGCTCGCGTTCGTCGCAGGGTCGGTGCTGATCTTCGGTGGCGTCGCCGACGAGATCGACGTGTCCCCGTGGCTGATCGGATCCTTCTCGGTCGCCGCCTTCCTCTATTGGGGCTTCGGCCTGACCGTCGCAGTCCAGTCTCGCGACCGACTCACCACCACACAGCGAGGACTGGTGGGGCTGGTCGGCGAGGCACGAGGCGAGCTCAAGCCCGACGGCCCGGTCTTCGTGAAGGGGTCGCTCTGGCGGGGCCGGAGCTCCGACGGGCCCATCCCGGCCGGGAGCCGGATCCGCGTCCGTGGGGTGGACGGCCTGATCCTGCGCGTCGAGCAGGAGCCCCCGACCGCCCAGGGCCCGGATCGTCCGCACGAGGCGTAGTCCCCGGCCCTCCGCTCGACCCGGCCCGATCCGAGGGCCCGGCCCGCCGCCCGTGACCGTCGTCTGTTGCGATTCCCTGCGTATCCATCGGGCCGAGGCAACCCGCGGAATCCCGGGGGCGTTGAGTTACGAAAGACCTATCGAAGGCATCGGAAACGGGAGAGCGACCCGGTGGTGGAGCGGATGCGCGCCGGCTGGACCTGGGGCTGGCAGTTCGATGGAGCGTGTAGGGGCGAGGATTCGTCCCTGTTCTTCGCGCCCAGCTACTTCGAGAAGCGTGAGGAGAAGGCCGCCCGCGAGTTCAAGGCCAAGGCCATCTGCTCCGGGTGCTCGGTCCGTGAACCCTGCCTCGAGTACGCCCTTCGGGTCCGCGAGCCGCACGGGATCTGGGGCGGGCTGAACGAGTACGAGCGGCGTCAACGCCTCCGCCAACAGGCCCTCCAGGCGGGCTAGGCACCCTTCCTCGACCCGTTTCTGCAACCATGTCATCGTGATCGAGGAACGGCTCGCCGAGCTCGGCATCGAGCTCCCGCCCGCGCCACAGCCCATCGCGTCATACGTCCCCGTGAAGGTCGTCGGTGACCTCGCCTGGGTGGCGGGGCAGGTCCCGATGCAGGAGGGGGCCGTGACCGTCTCGGGCTCGGTGGGCGCGGACGTGACCGCCGAGGAGGCCAACGCCGGGGCGCGCCGGTGCGCGATCCAGGCGCTCGCGGCGCTCGGCGCCGCGCTCGGGAGCCTGGATCGCGTCAAGGGCATCGTCAAGGTCGACGTGTTCGTCGCCTCGGCGCCCGGGTTCACGGAGCAGCCGACGGTCGCGAACGGTGCGAGCGATCTGTTGGTCGAGGTCTTCGGCGACGAGGGCCGGCACGCCCGCGCCGCGGTCGGCGTCCCGGAGCTGCCGCTCGGGGCGGCCGTCGAGGTGGCGCTGCTGGTTCAGCTCGGCTGAGCGGGGAACCTGCCCGAACCGCTCGTGGCTCCGCGCGCGAACCGGAGGTCGCCCGAACGCCTCGTGACCCCGGTCCGGTCGAGATGCTCGGCGAGCGGGACCGCGTACTTCCGCGACGTGCCGAGGCGTTCGCGGAGCGCGCTCACCGTGATGCCGTCCGCGCCTGCCTCGCGGACGATCGTCTCTGCGCGTTCGACGAGCTCCCTCGTGAACACGAGCTCGGCCGAGATCCGGACCAGGGCGCCCGAGCGCACGCTCGCGTCCAGGAGGGCGGGGACGACGCCGTCCGCGCGGAGCTCCGCGATCGACGGCGGTGTGGGCTCTGCGCTCCGAACGATCTCCACCAATCCGGCGACCGCGTCGCCGGATCCGGCGCGGTGGGACGGGAGCCGCACGAGGGCACCCTCCCGGACGAGCGCGCCCTCGGTCTCGAGCCGGTGGACCATGGCGTCGGCGAGCTCGAGATCGCGGGGTGCTCCCGCGGCGGCGAACGCGTCCGCGATCGACCGGCGGATCGTCGCGATGTCCTCGCCGGCCGCGGCGGGCACCTCGCCGTGGAACTCGGCGAGCCGAGCCGTGACCGCGGCGCCGATCTCGTCCGACAGGTCCTGTTCGACCCACCACCCACCCAGGCGAACGGCGCCGCCGACGACGTCGGGCGCGTTGCCGAGGATCGACCGGACGTCGCCGCTCCGCACGGCCCGGCGTTCGGCGACCAGGAGCGCCGGCAACTCGGCGCGTGACGCCTGCGCACGTGCTCCCAGACGGTGTGCCGGGATCGGGCCCGCGCGACGCGGCGGGTCGGTGTCGAGGACCACCCCTCCGGCGATCGTTCGGCGCCGTCCCGACTCGCGCAGGACGAACCGGTCGCCGACGTCGAGGACGAGCGGTTCGGAGAGCGTGATCCTGACGAATGCCCCCTCGGGCGGCACCTGCTTGACGTCGTAGAGCCGGATCCGCGCGTCGCGCTCGGTCGCGCCGGCGTGCAGCTTGAAGGCGCCGCGCGACGTGATCGGTTGGTCGAGCGATCGCACGGCCCCGATCCGCGCCTCGAACTCGGCCGTGCCCTTCCACACGCCGACCGGCGCCAGGACCTCGCCCCGCGCGATGCGAGCGCGGTCGGCGGTGAGGTTGGCCGCGACCCTCGAGACCGGCCACGCGGTCCCGACGTCCCGGTGGTGCGTCTGCAGACCTCGGATCCGCGCCCGGGTTCCCGACGGCAGGAGCTCGACCTCCGCGCCCGTTGGCAGGGGTCCGCCGGTGAGTGTTCCCGTGACGACGGTGCCCGAGCCCCTGATCGAGAACACGCGGTCGACGTGCAGGCGGGGGCGGCCGCCGCGGTCGGGTTCGGGGGCGGCGACGAGCATCGCCTCCAGCGCGGCGACGAGCTCGTCGAACCCCTCGCCCGTCGTGGACGAGCACGCGACGATCGGGGCGCCCTCCAGAGCCGTGCCCCGGACGCGTTCGGTCACCTCGGCTCGGACCCGGTCCAGACGCGCGGCCTCGACGAGATCGCGCTTGGTGAGCGCGATCACCGCACCGTGCGAGCCCAGGACGTCGACGATCTCGAGATGCTCCTCCGACTGCGGCTTCCACCCCTCGTCGGCCGCGACGACGAACAGCACGAGGCGGACGGGTCCGACCCCGGCGAGCATCGTGCGGACGAACCGCTCGTGCCCCGGCACGTCGACGAACCCGAGCTCGCGACCGGAGGGGAGCGTGCACCACGCGTACCCGAGCTCGATCGTGAGGCCCCGGCGCTTCTCCTCGTCGAGACGATCGGGGTCCATCCCGGTCAACCGCTCGACGAGGCTCGACTTGCCGTGATCGACGTGGCCGGCGGTCGCGACGACGGACGGTCCGGGGTGCTCCGGGGCGCCGGGCGCCGGGGCGCCGGGGCGTTCAGTCATCGGGCAGGTCGTCGCCCTCGAGCGCGTAGCGGACGGCCCGGACCAGATCGGGCATCGCCTCGGGCGACACCGTCCGGAGGTCGAGCAGCACGCCGCGTTCGGTGACCCTGCAGAACACCGACGGCGAACCCGTACGCAGCCGGGCCGCCATCGCGTTGGGTTCGGGAACCCGGATCTCGACGCCGAAGGACGGGATGCCGGTCCCCGGCAGTGCGCCTCCGCCCACCGCCGACTCGCACGCGACCACGTGCGCGCCCTCGAGCTCGCCGTCGAGCGCCATCGCCAACTCGTCGGCGCGGCGCCGGACGTGTGTGGGCGGTTCGCGGAGCATCGTCCACACGGGCAGGCCGGAGCCCAGGCCGTGAGCGTGCTGGGCGAGGACCGACTCGAGCGCGGCCACCTGCATCTTGTCGACGCGTACGGCCCGCGCGATCGGGTGGCGCCGGAGACGTTCGATCAGCTCGCTCCGTCCGAGCACGATCCCTGCCTGCGGCCCGCCGAGGAGCTTGTCGCCCGAGAACACGATGAGGTCGGCGCCGTCCGCGAGCGCGTCGGTCGCGCTCGGCTCGACCGCCGCGACGCCCGGGACCCGCTCGAGCAGGCCCGAGCCGAGGTCGTACAGGAAGGGGACGTTCGCCCGTCGCGCGATCCCGGCCAGGTCCTTGGGGCTCGGCGTCGAGGCGAACCCCACGACGCGGTAGTTGCTGGGATGCACCTTGAGGATCAGCGCCGTCTTGTCCGACAGCGCCGAACGGTAGTCCGACGCGCGCGTCCGGTTCGTCGTACCGACCTCGACGAGCCGTGCCCCCGAGGCCGCCATGATGTCGGGGATCCGGAACTCGCCGCCGATCTCGATCAGCTCGCCACGCGAGACCACGACGCCCTTGCCTCGCGCGAGCGACGCGAGAGCGAGCAGCAGGGCGGCCGCGCCGTTGTTCACGACCAGCGCGTCCTCGGCCCCGGTCATCGACGTGAGCAGACGCTCGGCCCTGGTCGAACGCCGTTCGCGCGCCCCGGTTCCGCGATCGACCTCGAGGTCGACGTAGCCCTGTCCGGCCCGCGCCGCGGCCGCCGCGGCCCGTGGCGGGAGCGGCGCCCTGCCCAGACCCGTGTGCAGCACGACCCCCGTCGCGTTGATCACGCGGACGAGGCCCGCGGCGGTCGCCGACGTCAGCCCGAGCGCCCGCGCGAGGATCTCGTCGTCGGGCGGGGGCTCGGTGCCGCGTTCGGCGGCCTCCCGGACCTGCTCGAGCGTGACCGACAGCGCGTACTTGACCAGCGGCCGGCCGAAGGTGCCGCTCGCGCGCCGGCCCGGTTCGGAGCGCAGCAGTGCGTCGACCGAGGGGATCCGGCGACGGGGTTCGGGGCCTGCTTTCCCGATGGCCTTCCCGGTGCGTTCGCGTTCGGCGCGGGCCATGGTGCGGCCAGACTACTACCGGCTCTCTCGGCGGTTCCGTGGGCGTTCGCGGGGCCCCTGCTCGTTGGTCGCTGCCGCCCGTCCGTGGCAGGATGGAGCCGGTGGATACCGAGGAACGCACCGCCTTCACCGCCGCCGCCGAGAACTGGATGGTACGGGGCGGAGGGGTCGATATCGAGATCGTTCCCCAGGGGACGCTCGGCACCCAGGAGATGATCCTCAACATCGGCCCGCAGCACCCGTCGACGCACGGCGTGCTGAGGATCGTGCTCGAGCTCGACGGCGAGGTCATCACGCGCGCCGAACCCGTGATCGGCTACATGCACCGCGGGGCCGAGAAGCTCGCCGAGTACCGGGACGCGCGGCAGGTGCTCGTGCTGATGAACCGCCACGACTGGCTCTCGGCGTTCAACAACGAGCTCGGATGGATCATCGCGGTCGAGCGGCTCGCGGGGATCGAGGTCCCCGAACGAGCGCAGTGGATCCGCACGATGCTGGCCGAATGGAACCGCATCCTGAACCACCTGATGTTCATGGGCTCCTACCCCCTCGAGCTCGGCGCGATCACCCCGATCTTCTACGCGTTCATCGAGCGTGAGCTGATCCAGGGGCTGATGGAGTCGGCGACGGGAGGGCGGATGCATTTCTCCTTCGTCCGTCCGGGCGGCCTGAAGGACGACCTGCCCCGCGGGTGGCTGAAGCACTCCGCCGACGTGCTCAAGCAGGTGCGCGTCAAGCTGAAGGACTTCGACAACCTCGTGATGGGCAACGAGATCGTCTTCGCGCGCACCAAGGGGATCGGCGCGATCTCGCCGGAGACGGCGATCGGGTACGGCTGCTCGGGACCCGTCCTGCACGCGAGCGGCGTCGCGATGGACCCGCGCAAGGACGAGCCGTACGCGAAGTACGACGAGGTCGAGTTCGACGTGCCGGTCGGCCGCAACGGCGACTCCTACGACCGCCTGTGGGTCCTGGTCCAGCGGATGCACGAGTCCTGCGCGATCATCGAGCAGTGCATGGAGAAGTTGCCGGCGGGCGACTACATCGCCGGCAAGCTGCCGAAGAAGCTCTCGCTCGAGGGCGAGACCTACGTGCGCACCGAGAACCCGCTCGGGATGATGGGCTACTACGTCGTCGGGAACGGGAAGAAGGAGCCGTACCGGCTCAAGATGCGAACCCCGTCCTTCTCGAACGTCTCGGTCCTGCCAGCGATGCTGCCGGGTTCGCTCGTCCCGGACCTGATCGCGCTCTTGGGTTCGATCTTCTTCGTGGTGGGCGACATCGACCGCTAGTCAGGTCGACGGCGACGATCGCGGTGCGAGCGCTCGCGGCGGGGCTCCGGGGTCGCATCATCGGCGCAACCTATCGCACCTCCGGCCGTCCGGCGTGGGTACGCGCTCGCGTGAGCCACGGAGGCTTGGGCAACCCCTCGGTCGCGAGGACGAGCCACCAGAACCCGCCGAACCCGGCGGGGTCGGCGAGCAGGCTCGCGCGGCTGCGCTCCTCCCAGACGCGCACGGCCTCGGCGCCGCGTCCCGCCTGCTGAAGCTCCGATTGCGTCGTTCGCATCGTCCGCTCCCACCGATCGTGCCCGAGGGCTCGCAGGGCGGCGCGCTGGGAGACGGGCTCGAACGCCCGAAGGCCCACCGAGCGCACGTGCTCGGCGACCATCGAGACGTCGACGCCCGCCGTGATGTCGGCGCCACCGGGATCCGCGAGGACGTCGGCGACCTCTCGGTGGTCGCGGTACCCGTGGACCGGCCCGGCCGGTCCCTCGACGCTGCCGTAGTCGATCAGCAGGACGTAACCCCGCCGGAGCACGGGCACCAGCATCTCGAGCAGCGCGAACGCTCCCACCGGCACGGTCGTCTCCTCGCCCGGTTCGAGCGGTGGCGGCGGACCCGAGGCGTCCGACCAGGGCACCTCGACCTCGACGAGCGACCGTCCGCGCAGGCCCACGCGGACCTCCTTCGGGCCGTCGGGTCGCCCGCGGACCGGGACGAACGCCAGGTTGTCGAGGACCTCGTTCGCCACGATCACGCCGTCGAACGGGTCCAGGTCGGAGACCGAGGACGCCGGCGCGAGCCCGCGGGCGGCGAGCGCGTCCCGCGCGCCGGGGCTGATCTCGACGCCGGTGTACGCCGGTCGCGGGGCGGGGAGCTCGGCGAACGCGGACAGCAGGGCATCCGCGAGCGTGCCGTTCCCGGCGCCGAGCTCGACGACCGGGAACGGCTCGATCTCGCCGAGGCCGAACCACGCGTCGAGGAGCGCGTCGCGGACGCAGTGCGCGAACACGAAGGGGTGCACGTGCGGGCTCGTCACGAAGTGTCCCTCCGGGCCGACCGGCGGCGCCTCGAAGAACCCGCCCGGGCCGTACAGGGCGATCTCCATGTACTCGTCGAACCCGATCGGTCCGTGGTCCTCGATCGCCGCGCGCACCCGCCGTGCCACCTCGGCGCCCATGGCCCGAAGCCTAATGACCCGTGGCGTGCCCGCTGCGCGCCGGGTGTCGGTGATGCAGGTGCATGCGAGGATGCCGCTCGTGGACGATGGGATCCGTGAGGCCGCCTCCGCCGTGGTCGCGCGTGACGGCGAGGAAGGGCTCGAGGTGGTGGTGGTCGAGCGGAGCGCCGCGAGCCGGTTCCTCCCGGGCTATGTGGCATTCCCCGGCGGCTCGACCGACGAGGAGGACCGGGAGCTCGCCCGGCGCTGGTTCGGGACGCCCGAGGAGGCTCGCCGCGCGTGCGCGGTGCGCGAGCTCGCCGAGGAGGTGTCCTTCGTCCTCACCCTGACGGGCCTCGCGGAGGGCAACGAGCTCGACGCGATCGATGCCGCTCCGCCCTCGGCCGGACAGCTGCCGGAGCTCGCCCACTGGGTCGCGCCGCCCCGGGTCCCGGTGCGGTTCGACGCGCGGTACTTCGCGGTCCGCGCGCCTGCGGGGATCGAACCCGTGCCGGACGGCGGCGAGACGGCGGACGCCTGGTGGGTCTCGCCGGCCCGCCTCCTGGAGGAGTGGACGGCCGGTCGTCGCCGGCTGTACTGGCCGACCTTCTTCACGGTGACCGAGATCTCGGGGTGCCGGTCGGTCGACGAGCTGTTCGGCCTGCGGATCCGGACGCGGGAGCCCCATGACGACGAGCTCGAGCGGTTGCCGCGATCGACGTTCTGGCAGGACTGATTAGATGCGTGTCGTCCGCGTCCTCGCGCCGAACCCCGGGATCCGAGAGCTCGAGGGAACCAACACCTGGATCGTGGGCGATGCGCCGGCGATCGTGGTCGACCCGGGGCCCGACGACCCGGGTCACCTGGTGGAGGTCGCGCGGACCGCGGGCTCGATCGGCGCGATCGCGCTGACCCACGACCACCCGGACCACGCGCCCGGCGCGGTCCCGCTCGGGGCGATGACCGGGGCGCCGGTGTTCGCGGCTCGTCCCGCCGAGGGGATGGAACGGATCCGCGACGGCGAGCAGGTGTCGGCCGGTTCGGTCGCGCTCGAGGTGGTCGGCACGCCCGGCCACACGCCCGATCACATCGCGTTCTTCGATTCGCGCACGGGCTCGCTGTTCACGGGCGATGCCGTGCTCGGACGGGGGACCAGCGTGATCGATCCGCCCGAGGGCGATCTCGCCGCCTACCTGCGATCGCTGCGCCGCATGAGGGAGCTGGCGCCGAGGACGATCTATCCCGGACACGGTCCGGTCGTCCTGCGCGCGCTCGCCAAGCTCGACGAATACCTCGACCACCGCGCGATGCGCGAGGCGCAGGTCCTTTCCGCGCTCGGCGACGCGTCGCGCACGCCGGAGGAGCTCGCCGCCGAGATCTACGCGGACTACCCGCCCGAGGTGCACGAGCTCGCCGCCCGTTCGGTCCTGGCCCACCTGATCAAGCTCGAGGTCGAGGGTCGCGCCGAGAAGCGCACGAAGGCCGGCGTCGTCCGTTGGTCCGCGATCGAACCGCGCTCGTGCGAACGATGCGGTCGTCCGGTCCGCGGGCGGGTACGCCTGTGCGGTCCGTGCACGGTCGCGGTGCTCCAGGAGTGACGAGCGACCCACCGCGGCCGGCGGGGTCAGCGATTCGAGGCGTTCCGCAGCGCGTCGGGATCCGTGATCACCATCCGTCCCCCGCCCGAGCGGACGACGCCACGTGCCGCGAGCGCTCCTACGGTCCGGTTCACGGATTCGCGCGACGCGCCCACCATCCGCGCGAGCTCGTCCTGTGACAACGGGACGCGGAGGCGGACGCCGCTCGGACCGGCGACGCCGTGATCGTCGGCGAGCTCGCGCAGGCGACCGACCACGCGGGTCGGCAGGTCGGCCGCCATCGCGTCCTCCAGGGCGGCCGAGGTACGGTGGAGGCGAGCGGCGATCAGCCGCAGGAGCTCCTCGGCCGTCGCGGGGACGCGCTCGAGTGTCGCTCGGAGCGAGTGGATCGGAAGGGCGAGCACGGTGGTCGGCCCGACGGCCTGCGCGCGGACCAGCGACGGATCGCCCAGGAGCGCGGACTCGCCGAACAGGTCGCCTCGGCACAACAGCCCGACGACGATCTCGCGCCCCGACTCGGTCACCGACGAGAGCCGCACGGCGCCCGCCGTCACCAGGAACAGGCTCGAGACGGCGTCGCCCTGGCGGACGATGACCTCGCCGTGAGGGAGCCGGCGGGTCACGCCGCCCTCCGTTCGGTCGAGCGCAACCCCCACGCGGCGACCCTAGCGTGACCCGCCGACAGGCAGCCCCGGCCGGCCACCGAGCGTCTTCGACAGCGCCGCTCCGCTCGGGGTAGGCTGCGCTCCCGACGCCGTCGGAGGAAGGAGAGGGAGCCGAACGTGACCGTACGGGCTCGAGATGCGCTCGCACAGGTACCGCTGTTCGCCGGCATGCCGTCGCGGTTCCTGAAGCGGCTCGGGGACAAGGTCGACGAGCAGCGGTTCATGGAGGGAGCGACGATCGTTCGCCAGGGAGAGCCCGGTGACGCGTTCTACGTGATCGTGGAGGGCGAGGCGAAGGTGAAGGACTCGAACGGCCGCACGCTCTCCCGGCTCATCCCGGGCGACTTCTTCGGTGAGATCTCGTTGATGGACGGCGGTCCGCGAACCGCCACCGTCGTCGCCGAGACGCACCTCACCGCGCTGGCGCTCTCGCGCAAGGACTTCGGGGCGCTGCTCCGGTCGGAACCGAAGGTGACGGTCGGCCTGCTGAAGCACGCCGCCGCCCTGCTCCGACGGCTCGAACGGCCTGCCACCGGCTGAGCGTGCGCGCCGAGCTGTATCGCCCGGGCGCCCCCGAGTCGGTCGTCGCGATCGCGACGTGGTCGGACGGGAGCGCGAACCTCGAGGTGCTCGACGCGTCGATCGAACGCCTCGATGCCCTGGTGCGCCCGACCCCCGTCGTGGTCGACGACCCGTCGCTCCGGCCTCCGGGGACGCACGGGGAGGCGCTGCTCGAACCCGGATCGTCCGCCTGGTTCCGAGCCGCAGTGCGGACGCGCGCCGAGCCCCTCGGCCTGCGCGTCCGTTTCGTGGCACGGCAGATCGTCGGCGGCTGGGATCCGGCCGCCTCGTACCGGTCGTTCGACGAGCAGGTCGACCGATTGAGCTCGTCGTAGCTACGGGTTGGACGCCACCCAGGCCTTGCCCGCATCGCAGAACGGGCGGAAGTCGCAGAACCGGCACTGCGGACCCGGCGTGGGCTCGAACGCGGCCGCCCCGATCCCGCGCAACCACGATCCGATCCGCTCGCGGACGGCCTCGACGTCGCCGAGCGTGTGCGAACGCTCCTCGCCGGCCGCGAGGTAGAGGTACGTGAGCCGCAGGTCCTCGGGCGCCTTGTGCCACACCTCGATGCACGCGAGCGCGTACAGGTCCAGCTGCAGACGCGCGAGCGGGTCGTCGTCGGGGGGCAGCCGGCCGGTCTTGTAGTCGACGACCTCCCACGGCCCGTCCGGGAGCCCGTAGATCGCGTCGATCCGGCCCTTGATCGCGATGCCCTCGAGCGGGAGCAGGAACGGGCGCTCCGCGTACAAGGGCACGCGATCCGCGAACCGGCTCCGCAGGAACGCCGACCGCAAGTCTTCGAGCTTGCCGGGGGTCCCGGCGAGCTCCTCGACGGTCACATCGGGTTCGTCCTCGACCTCCAGCAGCGTGGCCTGGCCGCGCGACTTCATCTCGATCCACCGGTGGATCTCGGTTCCGATCCGAGCGCTCGGTCCGGCGAACCGTGGCAGCGGGCGGACGGCGGACCAGTAGTAGAGCTTCGGGCACCGTGCGTAGCCGATCAGCCCGCCGACCGAGACGGTGGACGGGCGGGCCGGTCGTTCGTCCACCTCCGCCTCCTGCGCTCGCAGATGCGTCGCCAGCGTACGGCGGGCGGCCGCCGACTCCTCGAACGTCGTGCGCTCGTCCGGTGACAGGCTCTCGAGCGACGCCGCCGCCACGCGTCCGCGTTCGTGCGCCGAGAGCGCCGCGCGGCGCCAGCCCTCGGCGAACAGCTCGTCGCGATCGTCGGGGCGCGCCGGCCCCGGCCACGGCCGGACGAACCGCTGCCGGTACCCCTCGAGCGGGTTGGTCTGGGCGGCCTCGGCGTCCTCCGCGCCGGGTTCGTCGGCCGGCCACACCGCTCCGCCGCCCCGTCGCGCCCACGTGAGCAGCTCGACCAGGAATCTCCCGACCCCCTTGGCCATCAGGTTCTCGCCGTACCAGTTGGCGGACGAGACGAACAGGTGCTGCTTCGCGCGGGTCAGCGCCACGTAGCAGGTGCGGCGTTCCTCGGCGACCTCCTGTTCCCGGAGCGCGTCGGTGAACGCCTTCATGTTGTCGTCGAAGCTCGGCAGCAGGTCGCGGTCACGCCGGAGCTCGACGTCGAGCGAGCTCCCTTTCCGCGCGGGGTTCTGCTGGACGCGGGCATCGGGGAACAACCCGTTCGCGAGACCCGGGACGAACACGGCCTCGAACTCCAGACCCTTGGCCGCGTGCACGGTCATCACCTTCACCGAGTCGTCGTCGCTCGGCTGGACCGGGTTCCACTCACGGTCGTCGTCGATCGAGTCCAGGTGCTCGAGGAACGCCCGGAGCGTGAGCTCCCCTTCCACGGGCTGGAAGGCGTGCACCTGCTCGAGGAACGCCGCGAGGTTCCGCCGCCGAGCGAGCGCCATCGGCTGGTCCGCGGCCGAGTCCAGCTCGGCGAGCAGGCCGGTCCGGCGGATGATCTCGGCCAGGAACTCGCCGACCGGGCGTCGCGCGGCCACTCGGAGCTCGTCCAGCTCGCCACGGAACTCGGCGAGGCGGATCCGGCCCTCCTCGGTCAGCCCCTCGATCTCGTCGAGGCGCTCGAGGGCCTCCGCCATCAGGAACGGGTGGTCCTCGAGCAGGTCGTCGTCCTCGTCGAGCGCGAGATCGGCGAGGAGCGAGCGGAGCTCGCCGCCGCTGGTCCGGGACCACGCTGCCAGCACGCCCAGGTCGCGGAGCCCGACGCGGTACCGGGGCCCGGTCAGGATCCGCGCCAGCGCGACGCCGTCACGCGGGTCCTCGGTCGCGCGGGCGTACGCGAGCACCTCGACGACCTCGGGCAGGTGGATCAGGCCCGCGAGGTTCACGAACTCGGCGGGCACCCCCATCGGGCCGAACGCGAGCTGCAGCGCCTCGAACAGCCGGTGGGTCCGGCACAGGACGGCCATCTCGCGCCACGCAACGCCTTCCGCGTGCAGCGCGTGCGCGCGTTCGGCGACGCCCTCGGCCTCGGCGATCTCGTGTTCGTAGCGCGCGACCTCGACCCGGCCCTCGCCGTTGCGTTCCCAGGGGCGGAGGAGCTTGTCGGGGTCGGGGCGCTGGTTGGCGGGCAGGGCGTCGATCACGCGGTCGGCCGCCTCGAGGATCCGGGCCCCGGAGCGGAAGTTCGTGTACAACGGCAGCTGCGCCGACTCGGCCCCGCCGCCGATCGGGAACTCCTTGCGGAAGTGCAGGAGGTTCCACAGGCTCGCGCCCCGCCAGGCGTAGATGTTCTGGTCGGGGTCGCCGACCGCCGTCACCGGATGGCCGTCGCCGAACACCGCCCGCATCAGGACCGCCTGGGCGTGGTTCGTGTCCTGGTACTCGTCGAGCAGCACGGCGCCGAACCGGTCGCGGTAGGCCTTGCCGACCTCCGTATGGGCGGACGCGATCCGGACGGCGTGGGCGATCTGATCCCCGAAGTCGATCACGCCGAGCTCCGCCTTGAGGTCGCGGAACACCCGGACCGCCCGGGCGATCTCGATCCGCTCCTCCGCGGCCAGCAGCGGCTCCGCGGACCTCGCCTTGCGGAGCGCATCCAGCTTGCCCTCGACGTGGTCGATCACCGTCTCGGGTTCGACCAGGTGGTTCTGGAGCTGTTCGTCGAGGCCGAGGATGTAGCCGACGATCGCGGGCTGCCACCGCGTGTGCAGTTTCTCGAACGTCATCCGGTCGAGCACGCGGGCCGCGATCTGGGCGCGCTGTGCCTGGCTCAGCACCCGTTGGCCGGGCTCGAGCCCGATCAGCATCCCGTGGCGTTCGAGCACCTGGGCGGCGAACGCGTGGTAGTTCGAGATCTCGGGCTCCTCGCCCTCGTCGAGGTCGAGGGTCCGGAGCGCGCGGCGCATCTTCAGGATCAGGTTCTCCGTGGCCTTGTTCGTGAACGTCAGGCAGAGCGCGTTGCCCGGCATCACGCCCTCGTGGTCCGCCGGCCATGCTCCCGTCGCGACGATGGCGAGGTAGATCACGCGGGCGGCCATGACCGACGTCTTCCCGGAACCGGCGCCGGCCACCACGACGCAGGGCTCGAGCGGCCACGAGATCGCCGTCCACTGCTCGGGCGTCGGCTCGCCGCGAAGGAAGTCGACGATCGGCTTCGGGTAGCGCTGGGTCATGAGCCGGCCACGACCTCGGCCGGCGCCGTCACGAGACCGTCGATCGGGAACACGGCACCGCCCTGTGGGTAGCGCGTGCAGAGCGTCTGGAACCGGCAGAAGAAGCAGCTCGCCTTGGTGTTCGCGACGTACCTGCGCTCCACATTGAGCTCGCGGATCCGGTCGATCAGGTCGGCCAGCCGCTCGCGCATCCGCGCCTTGTAGTCCTCCTCGACGTCCTCGGAGACCGACCACGCCTTGACGTCGAGCGCGGCGTCGGCCTTCTTGCCGCCGAGGAACGCGAGCTCGACCGCCTGGACCGGCCGGTGCTCGGCCAGGTCGTCGTCCTCGTTCACCGCGAGGTAGTAGATGCCGAGCTGCAGGCTCTCGGCGGGCTTGGGGGCGCTGTCCGAACGCCCGGTCTTGTAGTCGGTGATCCTCGTGCCGCCCTCGGGAACCGGTCCGATCCGGTCGATCTTGCCCCGGATCCTCGCGCCCTCGAACTCGAACGCGAACCCGCGCTCGGTGGCCGTCGCGGGCGGCTCCGCGTAGCGTTCGAACCAGTTCCGGATAAGCACCGTCTTCGCGTTGGCGCGCTCGGCCTCGGAGACGGCGTAGGACGGGAAGCGCGTCTTCTCCCACCGCTCGTCCAGGGCGCGTTCGAACGCCTCGGGCGTGCGGTCGATCGACCCGCGTTCGCACCCCTCGATGATCTTGTGGACGGTCTTGCCGACCCAGGCCTGGTAGCCGCCGCCCGGATCCAGCCCGAGCTCGCTCGACAGCACGAACTGCAGCTCGCAGTTCTCCAGCGTCGACAGCCGCGAGTACGACAGGGAGAGCGCGTCCTCGGCCATCGCGGACAGGTCGGTCCAGTCGCGCTGGAACCACCACCGCCCCGGGTCGTCGCCCAGCGCGAGCAGCGCGTCGAGGCAGGCGAGCCGTTCGGCCGGCGCCGCGGTCGGATCGCCGAGCCCGCGCCGCCAGGCCGAGGCCGCCTCGAAGGTCGACACGGGTTCCGCGAACGGCGCGCTCGGGACGTCCTCCCAGGGCAGGCCGAACTCCTCGACGAATCGCGAGGTGAGCGTCACCGACGACTCGTCGCCGTGCGGATCGGTCGCCGTCAGCACCACCCGGCGTCGCGCGCGCGAGCGGACCATCGCGAACAGGCGCCGCTCGTCGGCCAGGCGCCGCCGGTTGATCTCGGAGCGGGCGATCGCCCCATCGAGCGTCGCGAGATCGAACATCGGCTCGGGCCGAGACAGGCTCGGGAAGTCGCCCTCGAGCGCGTCGAGCACGATGACCGTGTCGAACTCGCGAGCGGCGGCGGCGTGTGCCGTCAGCACGTGCACCTCGTCGTGGCTGCCCTCGTCTCCCGCTGCGAGGATCGGCGCGCCCTCCGTCGCGCCGAGTGACAGCAGGAAGGCCTCGGTCGAGGGATCGGCGGCGGTCCCCGCCGACGCGACGGCGTTCGAGAGCTCGACCACCGCCTCGAGGTCGACGAGCGCATGGTGGTCGGTCTCGGCCCGCTCGACCAGGTCGGCCGCGAACGGGAGCTCGAGCCAGAGCACACGGAACGCGTCGAGCACCGAGGCGGTGACGGCCTCGGCCCGTGCCAGTACGCCGGCGAGTGCCGTCAACACGTCCGCGTCCTCGGGTTCGGCCAGGTCGTGCATCGCGAGCGCGTCGCTCGGCGGGCGTCCGTGCGCACGGGCGAGCCGGAGCAGGGCCCGCACCGACGCCGGCGACAGACGGCCGAGCTCCGAGGTCAGGACCGGTTCGATCAGCGCGTCCCGCTCCTGCGGGCCGGCGACGAGCCACCGGAGGGCGAGGACGAACGGCCGCGTCGCGGGGACCGCGGCCGGCGAGCCGGCGTCGGCGATCCTGCGGGGAACGTGCGCGTCGTCCAGGGCGCGCAGGAGCCCCTCGACGTGGGGCCCGTGGCGCCGGACGACCACCGCGAGCTCGTGCCACGGAACCCGGTCGTCGACGTGCAGCCGCCGGAGCTCGCGGGCGATCGCGGCGTGCTGCTCCGAGACGTGCCCGGCGCGCCAGGCCTCGACCGGATCGGGCTCGGGGCGGTGCCGCGTCTCGAGCGGGACCGTCGCGGCGCCGGGGTTGCGCTCGGCGAAGCGGCGGAAGGGCTCGTCGGTCGTGCCCTGGAACGAGAACAGGTGCGCGTCGAGATCGCCGGCCGCGACGAAGGTCCGCGGGCGGATCTCCGCCAAGAGGCGTTCGGCGGCGAAGGTCGTGTCCTGATAGTCGTCGACCATCACGTGGTCGAACGGCGGGTCGCCCGCCCCAGCCGCGACCGCCGCCTGCTCGACGAGGCCGGCGAAGTCGACCTCGCTCGAGGCGTCGAGCACCGAGAGGTAGTGGCGGAGGAACGCCGCGAGCTCGTCCCAGCCGGCGAGCCCGCGTTCGGCCGCCCGCCGTTCGATGTCGTCCGGCGAACGCAACGCCTCCTGCGCCCGGATCACGAGCTGGCGGACCTCGTCGGCGAACCCGCGGAGCTTGAGGAGGGGACCGAGGACCGGCCAGCTCTCGGGGTCCTCGCCGTCGAGGAGCTCGCGAACCCGGGCGAACTGCTCCGATGCCGAGAGGACGGTGGGGGGCGCGTCGTACCCGAGCCGCTCGAACCGCTCGCCGACGACGTGGAACGCGAGGCCGTGGATCGTGACGACGGTGAGGGTCGGCAGGGCGACCGGGAGACGTTCGAGGAGCAGCCGGCGGGCCTCGTCCCTCGCGCGCCGTGAACCCACGACGAGCGCCACGCGTTCGGGGTCGGCGCCGCCCTCGACGAGCCGGGCGAACCGCTCGCGCAGGATCGCGGTCTTGCCGGTGCCGGAACCGCCCGGGACGAGCATCGCCCCGTCGGCGTGCTGGAGCACCTCACGCTGCCGCGGGTCGGGTACGAAGGGGGCCATCGGCGCGATGCTACCGCCGTGCTCGGACACGGCCCGTCCCGGCCGCGATCAGCTCGCGCGCGCGGCCCACCGGAAGACGCCGGAGCCGCTGATCGCGCCGACGAGCCGTCCGTCGCGCAGGACGAGCGCCGCGCGATCGGTCCCCAGCCGCGCCGAGACCTCGTCGAGCCGCTCGTCGGGGTGGGCCACCAGGACGTGTTCGAGCGGGATGAGCGCGTCCCTGGCGGGTCGCAGCGGATCGCGGATCCCGAGCTCGCGCGCCGAGTTGAACGAGATCATCCCGATCACCTCCCCGTCCTGGATCACCGGGAACGCCTCCTCCTCGTGGCCGCGCAGGAACCGGTCCAACGTCAGCGAGAGCGAGAGGTCCGCGGGGACCGCGGGTGGCGGGGGGTCCATCGCCTCCGCGACGGTCGCCGACGCCAGGCGCCCGTCGATGCCGATCCGCTGTTCCGAGGCTTGCGCGCCGCGGAAGATGAACAACCCGATGATCCCGCCCCAGACGGCATAGCCCAGCTCCCGGTAGGCGAGTGCGACGAACGCGGCTGCGATCACCGCTCCACCGACGAACAGACCCGCACGAGCGGCGATGCGCGTCGCCTTCTGCTGGTCGTGCGTCACCCTCCACACCACCGACTGCAGCATGCGGCCGCCGTCGAGCGGCAGGCCGGGCAGCGCGTTGAAGATCGCCATGAACAGGTTGACGGCGGCCACATAGCTGAGCAGACCCGGGAGCGGGCCTGCGGTGTTTTCCGTCAGGCGCGAGAGGAGCCAGAACACGCCCGAGAGGCCAAGGCTCGTGGCGGGGCCGAGCGCGGCGATCGCGAGCGCGGGCCCCGGTCCCTTCTCGTCCGCTCTGGCGGCGGTGAAACCACCGAAGAACACGAGCGTGATGCCGTGGACCTCGATCCCGTTGGCTCGGGCGGCGATCGCGTGGGCGGCCTCGTGCAGGAACACCGACCCGAAGAACACGAGCGCCCCGAACACCGCGTACCCGAACGCCTCACCGCTCGCGATGTCGGGGAACTCCTGGTCGAGCCGGGCCCAGAACGTGGCGACCAGCAGCACGGCGATCCAGATCCAGGACGAGTCGACGTTCACCGGCACGCCCCGGATCGTCGCGATGCGGAAACCGCGGCCGAACATCCTCCGAGGGTACCCCCACCGGGTTCGAGCGGCGGTTCGGCGTGGGTCTGCGACAGTGGGGACATGGACGACCGGGGCGACAAACCGACCGAACGCGGACCCATGCATCGCCTGCGAGCGGTCACGCCGGCGCTCCTGGCCTGCGCGGTCGGGCTGGTCGGCGCGTGGCTGGGGCTCGCGCTGCTCGCGCGCGAGACCGTGCCCATCGGGCCGTTCCGCGTGGAGCTCGACGTGGGGTTCGGGCGTGGCGAGACGGTCCTCGGGCTGCCGCCGTTCGGAGCGCTCACCGCCGACACGCACCTGTCGCCGCTGCACGTCTCGGCGACGCTGCAGGACGTCGGGGTCCAGCGGCTGACCGACGTCGTGAACGAGGAGGGGCTGGATGGGTTGGTCAGCGACGTCGAGCGCGATGCCCGCGGGAGCGTTCGGACGATCGCATGGCGGACGCTCCTCGCCGCCACGATCGGCGGCACCGTGCTCGCGGCGCTCGTGTACCGGACCCGTTGGCATCGGGTCGCCGCCGGCGGGATCGCAGCGATGCTCGGGGTGGTGCTCTGCGAGGTGCTCCTGCTCGCCACCTTCCAGCCCGCGGCGTTCACCGAACCGACGTACTCGGGGTCGCTCGCGCTCGCGCCGCAGCTGATCGGCCCGGTGAGCGAGGCGACCGGTCACATCGAGGACCTGCGGGCGGGCCTCGAGCAGATCGTCGACGGGACCGTCCGCGCCTACACGTCCCTGCAGGCGTCGCCGCCCGCGGACGACGCGATCCGCGTGCTGCACATGTCGGACATCCACGCGTCGCCGCTCGGGATGGACTTCGCGCAGGAGGTGGCGGAGGGCTTCGACGTCGACTTCGTGATCGACACCGGCGACATCACGTCGTTCGGCACGCCGGTGGAGAACCTGATCGCGACCGAGATCCCGGGCTTCGGAGTGCCCTACGTGTTCGTGCGGGGGAGCCACGACTCGATCGCGCTCCAGGAGGCGATCGCGCGGGAGCCGAACGCCATCGTCCTCGACGGCCGCGAGAAGACGATCGACGGGCTGACCGTGTACGGGCTCGGACACCCCGCGTTCACCCCCGCACGAGGAGCGCCCGTGGACGCAGAGGACTTCGCGGCCCTCGCGCGTTCGGCCGGACCGGTGATCGCGGCGGATCTCGAGGCGGCGCCCGAGCCGGTCGACGTCGTCGCGGTCCACGACGACCGGATGGCCGAGGCCGTCGCGGGCCTGGTGCCGCTCGTGATCTCGGGACACTTCCACGAGACCACCGCGACGGTGCGCAACGGCACGCTGTTCCTGCGCATCGGGACCACCGGCGGTTCGGGCGCCGGCATCTTCCGGGATCTCGCGGATATCCCGTTCTCGGCCGAGGTCCTGTACTTCTCCCGGGGACCGGATCCGGAGCTGATCGCCTACGACGTGATCGAGCAGCTCCCCGAGTCGGGGAGCCTCACCGTCCAACGCATCACGGTCTCGGTGGAGTTCGGCGACCTGGTGCTCACGCCCACGCCGACGCCCACCCTCACGACGGGTGCGTCGCCGTCCGGCGTGTCAGTTTCCGCCTCGCCCTGATCCCAACTCGTCGATGAGGTTGGGACGTGTCAACGAAGGTGGCGCTGATCGTCCGGTGAGGCCGCCAGTCGTCCGGACAGCCGCTGCTAAGGTGGGAGGGGTACTCCGGAGTGAGCTTCTCCGGGGGGAGTAGCGTCCGGCCCGGCCTACCCTCCCTTCCACGCGGGCGTGCCCGCGGGGTCGGGCCGGACCCTAGTCCGGACGAGCCTCATTCCTCCAGCAGGTCCGCGAGCTGCCTTGCGTTGTTCACGGCGAAGTCGCGGTAGCAGTTGTTCATCAGGACGTGGGTCTCGCGCGCCTGCTCCGAGACGTCTCGGATCCTCGGGACCCATTCCTTCAGCTCCTGCTCCGAGTACTCGTATCGGAAGCGTTCGGAGGCACTCACGTTCTTCTTCGCCCATACGTCGCGATCTCGCCCGTGGAACCGGACCAGCGCGAGGTCCTTCGCGGTGGCGGCGGCGATCGGCGGGATGCTCGAGTCGAACCCCTGCGGCATGTCGACGCAGACGAGCGGCAGGTCGTGCTTCTCGAGGAACGAGAGCGTCTCCTCGGCGTTGCGCTCCTCGAGCCACGTCTTGTGGCGGAATTCGATCGCGAGCCGGAAGTCCTTCAGTCTCTCCGCGCACTCGAGGATGTAGTCCTTGTTCTTGCCTCCGATCACGAACCACTGCGGGAACTGGAACAGGACCGCCCCGAGCTTGCCCGCCGAGTGCAGCGGCATGAGCGCATCGTGGAACCGCTGCCAGACCTCGTCCACGACGGTCTCGGGCAGGTGCTCGCGGTACAGGTTCTTCTTGTCGCCGAGGTCGTCGGGGAGCTCTTCGAGCAGGTCCTTGTAGAGCGACTCGCGCTTGGTCGGATGGTTGGTGAGCAGGGAGTAGGCCTTGATGTTGAACGTGAAGTC
>DASXTX010000123.1:0-8732 GCA_036505195.1 Actinomycetota bacterium | reverse complement strand
TAGCGCTCCAACGAACGTCGCGGCCGCCGCGACGATCACCACCGTTCGAGCGAACCCGCGGCGGAACGTCCCCGCGTACAGCGACACGAGCTTCAGGTCCACCATCGGCCCGAACACGAGGAACCCGAGCATCGCCGACGGCCCGAACTGCACGAACGAGGCCGCGACGAACGCGTCGGATTCGGAACACAGGGAGAGCGCGGCCGCGAGCGCCATCATCGCGAGGATGCTGATCGCCTGACGTTCGGCGAGGCCGGTCAGCAGCGACGTGGGCAGGAACGTCTGGATCGCCGCCGCGATCGTGGCGCCCAGCAACAGGTAGCGCCCCATGAACAGGAAGTCGTTGCCCAGGTGCACGAAGAAGCGCCGCCACCGCGCCTCGGGGCGTCCGAGTTCGAGCAGATGCTCATCCACCTCCTCGGGGTTCGGCTTGAGGAGCTCGTCCTTCGAGCGATTGCCGATCACCCAGCCGACGGCGATCGCGACGAGCATCCCGAGGAGGAAGCGGCCGCCGACCATCGTCCACAACGTCGTCCGTCCCCGGAACGCGACGAACGTCGAGGCGATCACGACGGGGTTCAGCACCGGCGCGGCGAGCATGAACGTCACCGCGGCCGAGGGCATCAGTCCTCTCTGCATCAGTCGGCGCGCGACCGGCACCGACCCGCACTCGCAGATCGGGAACGCGAGCCCCGCCAGCGCGGCCGCGGGCAGCTGCAGCGGCCGCGGGAAGTCCCCGAGCTTCTCGAACACGCCGATCGGCACGAACACCTCGACGAGCGCTGCGGCCAGCGCGCCGAGCAGGACGAACGGCAGCGCCTGGATCAACAGCGACCCGAAGATCACGAAGAACGTCCGGACCCACGCGATCCGCCCGGGGTTACCGACGCTCACGACCAGGGCGAGCGCGACGAGGGTCCCCCCGACGGCCACCACCGTGCGTCGGTCGGCCGGGCGGCGGAGCCCGGCGATCCGGCGCGGCTCGGCGATCTGGGCCATCGGACGGTTCCTCAGCAGTAGCGGGCGAACGAGACGGCGAACCCCTGGAAGGCGTCCGCCAGCATCCTCTCACCGCCCGGCCCGGAAGCCGACAGGAGCGCATCGACGGCGACCTGCCCCGTCACCTGCTGGTCTCGCAGCACCTCCTGGTCGAGGAACAGGCCGCCGGGCACCGTCGCGGCGACCGCGGGCGCGTCGCCCGGCACGGCCTCCTCGACCGCGTCGACCAGGCCGCGGTCCGGGACGGCGAGTCGGTGCGCCTCAGACGACCCGGTGCCCGCCACGACGACCAGCGTGGAGCCCGAGGTCGCCCGCTCGGCCTCGGTCACGATCTCGCGGGTCCAGCGGTCGATCGATCGGACGCGTCCGTCCAGGACGACCCCGATGACGTCGGGAACGTCGTTCGCGCCGTAGCCGGTCGTGAGGTGAACCTCGACGGAGAGGGGGGCCGTGGCGCTGTCTCCGATCACCGTGTCGACGGGATCTTCGCCCGGATACCAATCGCCCCCGACGATCCCGCGATCGCGCTCATCGGTCGCGACGAGCCCGACGAGGGTCGACGGGTTCGCGTGGTCGAGATCATCGGCGAGCGTCGCGATGATCTGCACGGGCGCGCCCGGCGCGTACGCCTGCACGACCCTGCCCTCGCCGTTCCGAACGAACGAGCCGGTGATGCCGTGTTGCGACGGCAAACCGCCGGTCCCGATCGTGGTGAGGGTTGCGGCGGGATCGAGCGGGAGCGATCCGGTCTCGCCCTCGAGGGTCCCCGCGCCGTCCTCGAGCAGCGACGAGAGGAACGGCCAGTCGCCCGGTCGCGCTTCGAGCTCGGACGACCCGACGCCCTTCCACGCGATCAGCAGGACGAGACGCGGCCGCTTGCCGTCAGCGACGCCCGCGATCGAGGTTCCCGAACGCACTTCAGGGAACGCGCGCTCGAAACCGAGGACGTCGCTCACGGTCGGCGCGATTTGGTCGAGCGTCGTCCCGCTCGGCACGCTTCCGCCCTCGGACACTCCGGCGCCCGCGAACACGATCGGCACACGAGGGTCGGTGAACGCGCCGGTGGCGGGCCACGAGGTTCGGAGTCCGTCCACGTCCGTGTACACGGGCGTTCCGGCGGCGACGCCGAGGACGTCGGGCGAGCGTCCCTCGCGGAACCCGTTCGCGATGCCGTCCTTCAGCGCGGTAGGCAGCGGGCAGAACGGGACGCGAACCGTCTCACCCCCTGACGCCTCGCACGAGCGACCGGCGCAGGTTGCTGTGAGCACCGCAGCTGGAATCCCGATCGCCGCGAGCGCGACGAGCATCGCGAGAAGACGGCGACCGATCACGAGGCACTCACGCTACCGCGTACTCATGCCAAGTCTGTGGGACGTGAGTTCTCCCGAGAGCTACGTGCCCAAGGCCGGGTTAGGTGGAAGCGTCTCCTCGCACGAGGACAAGCCATGCCGCGGAGGCGAGAATGAAAGCTGCCGGCAAGCCAAGTGCAAAGATCGTGGTGTAGCCAATCACTGTCCCTAGAGTCTCGTCCGGGTCACGACAAGTAGGTACACGGCCAGAGTCAGAGTCCCCGACCCCACAAAGAGGAGACTGATAAGGGCCAAGGGCTTGGTCGGGAATCGCTCCTTCCCTCCGCGCCTCAACAGAGCGACCACCGCGACCAAGATGACCACCAGACCTGCGAACCACCAAAGGAGGAAGGCTCCCGTGCAGTCCTCGATGATGCAGTTGCGGTTCCTGCCAGTCCATGCGATCACGAAGTTCCATGCGCCGCTCGCGAGTGCGGTTCCCGCGTAGAGCCATGCTCGTCCCTTCATGCCGGTCTCCATCTACGAACGTGAGGCGAGCACTCCCGATCTCGGTGTCTCAGAACATCCTCCTGGGTTTCGGCTCGAAGCCGTAGGAGCCTGAGCTCCCATCGCTCTCGTTGGGTTGTCGTTCCGGACGGGGTCGTGTTTCGTATGCGCGCCGATGCCCTCCCGACGTGTGTTCGCCGTGCTCGCCGTCCTGTTCGTGGTGGGCGTGGCGTGTTCGGGGGACGAGGTCGAGCTGCCCGAGGCACCCAGAACCTCGGCCGCGGCCGCCACGGGGCCGACGAGCACAGGGCCCGAGCCCGTCGACCAGATCCCGGTCTCGGGCGGGAGCCTTGCGTCGATCGCCTGCTCACTCCCCCACGAGTGGCTGCTGCGGACCTGGCGCGGGAACAGCGAGGACCGGAGCGCCGAGATCCAGATCCTGCCGATCGAGCCGAACTTCGTAGGGTCGGGCCTCCCGCACGTCGGTCCCTGGCCCTACGCGCAGGACATCCCGATGTTCTGGTACGGGCCCGGGCACATCGCTCCCGCGGGCGTCGTCGACCGGCCGGTCACCCTCGCTGGGATCGCGCCGACGCAGGCGCAGCTTCTCGGCTTCCCGTTCCGCGCGATCGACGGCTCGCCGATGACGGAGGCGATCGCCGGCAACCAGACACCGCCGCGCCTCCTCGTCACGATGGTGTGGGACGCCGGTGGCCGCAACGTCCTGGAACGATGGAAGGACGACTGGCCGTACCTGCGGTCGCTGATCCCGCAGGGCGCGTGGTACGAGCACGCCACCGTGGGCACCAGCCCGACCTCCACCGCGCAGACGCACGCCACGATCGGCACCGGCGCGTTCCCCGACGCGCACCTGATCGTCGCGCATCGGTTGCGGATCGGCGCGGACCTCACGACGCCGTGGGCGAAGGGTCCCGCGTACCTGATGGAGCCGACGCTCGCCGACCTCTACGACCGCGCGATGGGCAACCGGCCGGTCGTCGGCGAGATCGGAACCGTCAGCATCCATCTCGGGATGCTCGGGCACGGTGCGATGTGGGGCGGCGGCGACCAGGACATCGCCGTGATCCGAGAGCGGATCGGGGCGGACACGCTCGGCGCCGAGGGGTCCGATTGGAACCTCACGCCGGAGCTGATGCCCTACTACCGGTTCCCCGACTACCTCAACCGGGTCGGGGGGTTCGCCACGGACGTTCGGGCCGTCGATGCGAACGACGGCCAGATCGACGGCAAGTGGCGGACCAATGACATCGAGACGCTCCTAGAGGGGTTCGACACGCCGGCGCGGATCCCGTACCAGACCCGAGTGATGGAGGAGATGATCGGGCGCGAGGGGTTCGGCGCGGACGAGACGCCCGACCTCTTGTTCGTGAACTACAAGATGATCGACTACATCAGCCACGTCTGGACCGTGAACAGCCCCGAGATGCAGGACGCGGTCAAGGGGCAGGACGCGGCGCTCGAGACGTTCGTCGACTTCCTGAACGCGACGGTGGGGCGGGGGCAGTGGGCGATGGTGCTCACGGCCGACCACGGGTCGATCCCGGATCCGAAGGTGACCGGCGCGTTCCAGATCGCCGCCACGCCCATCCAGAACGGCATCAACGCGGCGTTCGACACCGACGGCGACCAGACCCACATCGTGCAGCTGATCCAGCCCACCCAGATCTTCATCGATCAGGCCGAGCTCCGGCAGAACGGTCACACGCTGGAGGAGATCTCCGAGTGGATCCTCGGGCTGACGAAGGCCGAGACCGCGCAGCCCGGCGTCACGGTCCCGGCCGGCCAGGCGGACGACCTCGTGTTCCAGGCTGCCTTCCCGTCCAAGATCATGGGCCACCTCCCCTGCCTGCCCGAGGCGCGCGCGTGAGGCGGCTCGCATTGCTGGTCGCAGTTGCGCTCCTGGCGACCGCGTGCACCTCGGACAGCGCGACCCAGGTGGCGTCGACGAGGACGACGCCGTCCGGCTCGAGCGAGACGACGGCCGAGTCGGTGGCGCCGCCGGCTCCCGGTGCGCTGGCCGACGCGGCGTGCGCGATCCCGCATCGGCAGCTCCTGCGGATCTGGCGGGGGACCGACCCCCAGCGTTCGGGGCAGATCGTGTTCGTCCCGCAGGAGCCGAACTTCGTCGGCACGAACTTCCCGCACTCGGGGCCATGGGACTACCTGCAGGACGTGCCGCTGTTCTGGTACGGCCCGGGCATCATCCCGGCGCTCGGCGGGGTGCAGCGGCCGGTGACGCTCGCGGACGTCGCGCCCACGCAGGCGCGGCTGCTGCACTTCGGGTTCGACGCGCCCGACGGGAAGGCGATCCCCGAGATCGTCCCCAAGACCGACACCCCGCCGCCGCTGATCGTCACGCTCGTCTGGGACGCCGGCGGCCTGAGCGTCCTCGACGCGTTCCCGAACGACTGGCCCGTGCTGCGCTCGATGATCCCGAAGGGGGTCTGGTTCGACCACGCGAGCGTGGGGTCCTCGCCGTCGATCACGCCGGCCACCCACGCGACGCTGGGAACGGGCGCGTTCCCGATGCACACGGGTCAGACCGACGCCGAGTTCCGCCTCGGCGACGACCTGGTCCGCGCGGGTGCGCTCGGACCGGTGCTGCTGATGGAGCCGACGCTCGCCGACCTCTACGACCGCGCCATGGGCAACGAGCCGCTCGTGGGTGCGCTCGCGAGCGTGACCTGGCACCTCAACATGGCGAGCCACGGGTCGCTGTGGGGCGGCGGCGACCGCGACATCGCGGTGCTGCGCGTGCCGACCCGGGCGGACAACGAGGGTGCCGAGGGCACGACGTGGAACCTTCAGGGCACATACCAGCCGTTCTACGAGTTCCCCGATTACGTGAACGACCTGCCCGGCCTGTCCGCGTACACGGATGCGATCGACCGGCAGGACGGCGCGCTCGACGGCAAGTGGCGCGACAACTCGATCGAGCAGTTCGAGGGGGGGTGGGCGACACCGGCCCGGATCCCGTACCAGGAACGGATGATCGAGGAGGTGATCTCGCGCGAGGGGTTCGGCGACGACGAAGTCCCCGACCTTCTGTACATCAACTTCAAGGCGATCGACCATGTGAGCCACATCTGGAGCGTGAACAGCCCGGAGATGCAGGACACGCTGTCGTGGCAGGACGAGGACCTCGGGCGGTTCGTCGACTTCCTGGACCGCGAGGTCGGCACGGGTCGCTACGTGTTGATCGTGACCGCGGACCACGGGGCACAGTTCGACCCCGCGGTCTCCGGCGCGTTCCAGGTGACGCCCACCGAGCTCGAGCGCGACCTGAACGCCGCGTTCCCCGTGACCGGTGGTCGTTCGGTGTTCCAGGCCGTCCGTTCGAGCCAGATCTACCTGAACGACGACGTGCTGGCCTCGAGCGGGTACACGCAAGAGGAGCTCTCGCGGTTCCTCCTGGAATACACGCACGCGCAGGGGACCCCCGACGACGCGCCGCCCCCTCCGGCGGCCGAGGCCTCCGAACGCGTGTTCTCGGCGGCCTTCCCGATCTCGCTGCTCCAGCACCTCGACTGTCTGCCCGAGGCCCGGACCTAGGGTCAGCGTGGATCCGTCGCGTATCCTTGGCCGGTTCCGCGCTCGCCCGACACGGGCGTGAGCCTGGAAGGACGAGGGGGATCCCACAGACCGATGGCACTGACGAAGGACCGACCCGACGCCGCGGTGCACGTTCCCGAACCCGTGCGGCGGGGCTGGCTGTCGAGCCCGCTCGTTCTGGTCGGTGCGATCGCCCTCATGCTGGTCGCGTTCGGCTGGACCTTCCTCCAGGACCCCTCGATCAGCGCCCCGACGCGCGACCCCGCGTGGTACACGTGGCGCTCGAACCTGATGATGCACGACTACCCCGGTCTGATCGCCGGGGATTGGGGCCCGTTCTCGATGTTCGGCGGCGGGTACCGGGTGAGCGTGCCGCTGATGGGCTCGATCCTGCAGCGGGTCGCCGGGATCGACCTGTACACGTTCAGCGCGTTCCTGATGGTCGGCGTCCCCGTCCTGACCGGCCTCGCGCTGGGCGCCTTCTCGTGGCGGACGCACAGGGACCCGCTGCTGTTCCTGTTGGTCATGCTCTCGACGGCGGCGCTGTCCATGACCACGCCGTACGTCGGCTACCTCGACAACATCACGGTCCTGTACTTCCTCTCGTTGATCCTCGCGTTCTTCGCCCCTGCGAGGACCTCGTGGGGCGCGCGGAGCGCGATGTTCCTGGTCGGCATCGCGGCGGCGTTCACGCACCCGACGACGTGCGTGATCTTCGGCTTCTCGCTGATGGCGGTGTTCGGGCTGCGCCTGCTGACGAGCCGGTTCCACCTGGGTCCGCCGCTGAAGGAACTCGGACCGTCGCTGATGTCGGTCGGGTTCGGGATGATCTTCGGGCTGGCGACGTGGCTGATCGCGCCGTGGGGCGTGACCGGCTCACTCGCGGATGCAGCCCTGCCGCCCCCGTACACGAAGGAGGTCTTCCTCGATCGGCTGAAGGGATGGGTCGGCTCGCTCCAACCCGGGATCCTGGTGCCGCTCGTGCTGCTCGCGATCGCGTGGACGATCTGGCGGGCGCGCCGGGACGGCGCGCGGTCGGACGAGTTCGGCACGATCTCGGCGATGCTGCTGCTGCCGTTCCTCGGCATCTTCGGGTTCGTCGCGGCGACCTATCCGTACTACCGCTTCATGAACTCGACGATGGCGCTGTTCGCGCTCGGCGGGCTGGGCGCGTACGTGGCGATCCGCTGGCTGTGGAAGCGGGAAGGCGCCGCGAGGATCGCCGGCATCGTCGCGTCGCTGCTGATCGTCGCCTCGTTCGGTTACATCTGGGTCCAGGGTCGCGAGATCTCGCACTGGGCCGACCCCGACAGCCAGTGGATCGACCAGCCCACGCGGACCGCGCTCGACGCGGCCCGGGCCGTGGTCGAGAACGAGCCGGGCGACCGCCCGATCGTGTTCCTGGTGAACTACGACGACACCTACCAGTCGTACGGATGGTCCAAGACGTTCACGAACGTCTCGCGCACCGGTCTGCCAGGCGACGCCGTGAAGCGCTCGATGACGTACTTCGGGAGCGTCGACGATTTCCTGGCCGACCAACCCACCGTCCTCACGAACGACACGTACAACAAGATGTCGCGCGCGTTCCACCGTGAGCTCACCGACCTGCGCGAGGAGTACCCGGGCCCGCCGATCGCGTTCCTCGTCCGCCAGTTCAACGAGGGCACGGTGAACGAGGACCTGCTGGATCGGGCGCCCGACGACCTCGTGATCCTCGGCGACGACGTCGCGGTCGTGACGGGCGAGGGACTCACGACGCCGTCGGACGGAGCGATCGCGGACGCCAGGGCAGCCGAGGGAGAGGTCGCGGCGTTCTACGCCGATCACCCGGGTGTCTTCGGGAACCTCGGGCACACGGTCTGGGTGGTGTTCGCGCTCGCTCTGCTGCTCGTCGTCCCCGGGGCGATCGCGGCGCGGTGGTTCGAGCTGGACGATGCGTGGCTGAAGATCGCGCTCGTGCCGGGGATCTCGATCACGCTCACGGTGCTCTCGGGCATCGTCGTGGTCGCGGTCACCCGAGCGCCGTTCGGCGTCGTCCACGGCTGGACGTCGCTGGCGCTCGCGACCGCCGTCGCGGCGGGGTTTCGGTTCGGAGCGTCACCGCTCCTGCGCGTGCTGAACGGCTTCAGCGGCTTCTTCAACTCGATGTTCTCGGTCTTCTCGAACCGCGACTTCTCGGTCCTGGTCGGCATGCAGTACCTGGCGCAGATGGGGCAGGGCGTCGTGCAGGGCGCGATCGGCAAGTCGATCGCGTTCGGGGGGGAGAAGGGGTTCGACGTCTCGACGGTTCCCTCCGCGGACTACCTGTTGAAGGTGGTGCTGGCGCTCTACGTGCCGTACACGCTGATCTCGCCGTTCATC
>DASXTX010000122.1:0-6288 GCA_036505195.1 Actinomycetota bacterium | reverse complement strand
AGGATGTTCTTCCGGTGCGGGTCGCTGGCCATGAACGCGTCCTCGAGGCTCTCGAGGGACGCTCCGACCCCGACGTTCTCCCCGCCGAGCTCCCACTTGTAGCCTTCGAGCGCCTCGCGCAGCTGGTCGCCGGTGGAATGGTAGATGTAGCCCCTGTCCGCCATCGCCTCGCTGTGGGACTTCGCGTACGCCGCCAGGCGCTCGGCGAACGAGAGGGCCGCGCGATCGTGGTACACGCGGTCGCTGTTGGTGAGCGCGAGCATGTGACGCCTCGGCCCGAGCACCTCGTCCCCCACCGCGCTTGCGCTCACGGCTCCCAGGAAGAGCAGCCCGGACATGAGGAAGGCCAGGGTGCCTCCGAGCCTCCGGCCGCTCATGGATCTGGCCATGTCGAACCCCCGACTCATGGGTCCCGTGGGGGACCGAGCCCAGGGGGCTCGGATCCTTCGGTAGCTCGGCCACCTCCCTCCCGACTTCGAGGAGGCCCGGAGCTTTGCGTCCCGCCGTTGCCGGCGGTTTGCCTTTTTCGGGACCGACCCGTTCGTTCTTCGTGAGGAGGTATCGGTCGCCCCGTAGGGAGGCTTGAGCGCCTCGTGGTCAGGGATGACCAGCCAGGCAGGGTCCCACCCATCCCCGGGCGGAGCGGGCCGAGCCGCCTACCAGCGGAGCGTGAGGTGCCGGGCGGCCCGGGCCTCGTCCAGGCGGCGCACCGGGGTCGTCACGGGCGCATCGTGGAGCAGCTCGGGGTCCTCGTGCGCCTCACGGAAGGCCTGGAGCAGGGCGTCCGCGAAGGCATCGAGGGACTCCTTGGTCTCGGTCTCGGTGGGCTCGACCATCAGGGCCTCCTCGACAACCAAAGGGAAGTACACGGTCGAGGGGTGGTAGCCCAGGTCGATCACCCGCTTGGCCACGTCCATCGCCCGGATCCCCGTCTCCTCCTTGAGCGGACGGGCCGTCGCCACGAACTCGTGCATCGGCCGGCCGTCCGGATACGCCAGCGGGAACGCGCCCTTCACGCGCTCGGCCAGGTAATTCGCGTTCAGCACGGCGCGTTCGGCAACCTCCTTCAACCCGTCGCGGCCGTGGAGGAACACGTACGCGTACGCGCGAACGAGCACCCCGAAGTTGCCGAGGAACCCGTGCATGCGTCCGATGGAGTCCGGAGCGTCGCTCTCGAGGCGGAACGCGCCGGTCTCGTCGCGTTCGATCCTCGGGACCGGCAGGAACGGCACCAGTTCCTCGGTCACGCCGACCGGCCCGGCACCCGGCCCTCCCCCACCGTGCGGCGTGGCGAAGGTCTTGTGCGTGTTGATGTGCACGATGTCGAACCCCATGTCGCCCGGTCGGCATCGTCCGAGGATCGCGTTCAGGTTCGCCCCGTCGTAGTAGACGAGCCCACCGATGCGGTGCACCGCCTCCGTGACGCGCTCGATCTCCTCCTCGAACATGCCGAGGGTGTTGGGGTTGGTGAGCATCAACCCCGCGACGTCCTCGTCGATCAGCTTCTCGAGCGCCGACACGTCGACCAGGCCTCTGGCGTCGCTCGGGATCTTGAGCGCCTGGTAGCCGGCCAGGCTCACGCTTGCCGGGTTGGTCCCGTGCGAGGAGTCCGGGATCGCCACGCGCCGACGCTGGCGGCCCTGCCGCTCGTGGTGGGCACGCATGACGAGAAGGCCGGTGAGCTCTCCGCATGCACCGGCGGGCGGCTGCAGCGTCGCGCGAGCCATCCCCGTGATCTCGCACAGGGCGCGCTCGAGGCGCCACATGAGTTCGAGCGACCCCTGGACCGAGTGGTCGGGCTGGTGAGGGTGCGCTCGCTGGAACCCCGCCAGTTGTGCCACGTTCTCCGCGATCTTCGGGTTGTACTTCATCGAGCAGGACCCGAGCGGGTAGAAGCCGGTGTCCACCCCGTAGTTGAGCTGCGAGAGCCGGGTGTAGTGGCTCACGAGATCGCGCTCGGCGACCTCGGGCAGGCCGGGTGCCGCCTGCCGGGCCTGGTCGGCGGGCACCGGTGCCTCGGGCACGTCGAGCTCGGGCAGGCTGAACGCTCGCCGCCCCGGCCGCGAGAGGTCCTTGAGGGTCCCCTGGCGGTCCGGAGGGCCGCCGACGCGGACGGGGGCTCCCACCCGCCCGGGGACGGGCTCGGTCGGCGCCGTCGAGGAGTCCTCGCTCACGCGAGCACCTCCTTGAGCGCCATCGCGAGGCCGTCGATCTCCTCGCGGGAACGCCGCTCGGTCACGGCCACCAGGAGGGCGTGGCCGTCGGCGTCCGGGAGCGGCACGCCGCCGAGGTACCCGCGTTCGATCAGCGCGTCGCGGACCTCGTCCGCGGGCCGCGGCAGCCGGATGGGGAACTCCTTGAAGAACGGTGCATCGCCGAACAGCGGCTCGACACCCGCCACCTCCGACAAACGCTCCGCCGCGTACGCGGCCTTCGAGACGCACTGGCGCCCGAGCTCCTCGAGCCCCTGGGGCCCGAGCCACCCGAGGTACACGGTCGCCGCGATCGCCATCAGCGTCTGGTTCGTGCAGATGTTGGAGGTCGCCTTCTCGCGCCGGATGTGCTGCTCCCGAGCCTGCAGCGTGAGCACGTACCCGGTCCGTCCATCGATATCGAGCGTCTCCCCCACGAGCCTGCCCGGAAGCCGCCGCACGTCGTCCAGGCGCGTCGCGATCACCCCGAGGTACGGACCGCCGTGGTTCAGGTGGTTGCCGAGCACCTGTCCCTCGGCCACCGCGATGTCCGCGCGCAGGTCACCCGGCGGGGCGAGGACACCCAGCGACAGCGGGTCGAACACCTGGATCGCGCGCGCACCACCCGCGTGCGCCGCCCCGAACAGCTCGCGCGCCGGCTCGAGCAAACCGTACGCGTTCGGGTGCTGGACGACCACGCACGCGACGTCGTCGGCCACCTCGGGCTCGCCGCCGCGCCCGTCGACGACGTCGAAGACCTCGGGTTGGTACCCCGCCCCCCTCCCGTAGGTCTGCAGGGTCTCGACGTACCGGTGGTCGACGGCGGCGCTCACGAGTACCCGGTCGCGTCCAGGCGAGGATCGCGCCAGGTTCACGGCCTCCGCGAGCGCGGTCGCGCCGTCGTACAGGGACGCGTTCGAGACCTCGAGCCCGGTCAGGTCGCAGATCATCGACTGGTACTCGAACAGCGCCTGCAGCACGCCTTGCGAGAGCTCGGGCTGGTACGGCGTGTAGGAGGTGTAGAACTCGGACCGGCCGGCGAGCGCCCATACGACGGCAGGGACGAAGTGGTCGTATGCCCCCCCGCCGGCGAAGCAGACCAGGTCCTCGGCCGAGCGGTTCCGCCCGGCGAGTGCCTTGAGGTCGGCCAGGATCTGCATCTCGGAAACGCCGTCGGGGAGGTCCAGGGGCCGGTTCAGGCGAACGGTCCGCGGGATCCGGTCGAACAGGTCGTCCACGCCCGACAGGCCGATGGCCTCGAGCATCTGGTCGATGTCGTCGTCCGTGTGCGGCGCGAACCTCATGCCGGATGCTGAGTCTAGCCGGAAGGCGCCGAGAGGCCCCGGACCCCTAGCCCCATGTGGCCTCTACCCCGACACGTCCTCGAGCCCGTACTTGGACACGAGCGACAGATAGTCGCGCTGATAGAAGATCTTGCACTTGATCCCCGGATAGAGTTCGCGCAAGCGGCGGACCTTGCGGTTCTTCTTGGTCACGAGCCGCTGGTTGAGCGTCGTGATCTCGATGTAGAGGTCGTACGTCGGCAGGTAGAAGTCCGGCGTGAAGCGCTGGACCACGTTGCCGTCGCGGTCCCACTCGAGGTCGAACGACGTCGGCTCGTAGTTCCACTCGATCTGGTAGAAGTCCAGCAGCTGGGCGAACTGGCGCTCGCTGGCGTGAGCGAAGGAAACCGTGTCGCTCGGGAGGGCCGGGGTCTCGGCCGCCGCGCCCTCGGTCACACGCCTCCGGCCGCCCGGGCGCTTCGACCCTTCTTCCCGGCGTTCTTGGCCAGAGTCCCCTCGAGTTCCGTCCATACCTTGTCGACCGCGATCGCGAAGACCCCCTGTCCGCTCGCCAGCAGGTCGACGACCGCCCCGGGAGACTCCACCTGGTAGATACGGTGGCCGTCCGACACGAGGGTCGTCCCCAGGGCGGGTTGGTCGAGGCCCTTGAGGGTCTTCATGGCCTTGCGGACCTGCTGCAGGTTCACCCCGCTGTCGAGCATCCGCTTGATCAGCCGGAGCATGGCGAGGTCCTGGAAGGAGTACAGGCGTTGAGAGCCCGAGCCCTTGGCATCCTTGACCGACGGTCTGACGAGGCCCGTCCGGGCCCAGTAGTCGAGCTGTCGGTAAGTGATCCCGACGATGTTGCAGACCTCGGGGACGCGATATCCCTGCTCAGCCATCACAACTCCGTAATTACGCGGGCGTCGGCAGCCTAGGGCCGAGCCCGAGGGATGTCAATCACCCGTCCCATCCGCCCCTTTCGGCCGGCGCCGATCTCCTTGTTCGGGAAATCCCACCCCCCGAGACGTTTCGACCTAGGGTGACCTGGGGACATGACGACCGCATGGTGACGCGCTAGCGTGCGCCGTTCCGCGAGGGGCATGCGAGGGGGGTGTTGCGGTTGGGAACCCGCACGAGCAAGCCGCGACGGACGGTGGTGCTCATGGTGTCGGCGATCCTGGCGCTCGGGATCGCGTTCGCGCCGGCCGCTCGGGCCGGCAGCGGTTTCCGTTCGAAGGTACTCCGGATGGTCAACGCGACGCGCAGCAACCACGATCTGCACACGCTGCGCATCGACAGATCGCTTTCGCGAGATGCGCTGCGGCACACTCGTCGCATGATCTCGGACAACGCGATCTACGATCCAACCAACCTCACGGGGATCCTCCAGGACGAACCATGGGACCAGGTCGGCGCCAGCGTCGTCGGGTGCGCCGACACGCTCTCCGCCCTGCACCATGCGTTCATGCATGAGCCCGTGCATCGCGACATCTTGCTGAACCCGAAGCTCCGTCGGATCGGGATCGGCGTGCTCGAGGTCGACACGCAGAACGCGTGCGGGCGAAACTGGCTCTGGGCGACGGAGCTGTTCTACGGGTAAGGCTCTACCCGAAATCCTCGGGCGTCACGTTCTCGAGGAACTCGCGGAACTCCTGCAGCTGCTTCTCCTCCTCCTCCCCGTCGGCGGGGATCAGGATGGAGGCCTCCTCGAGGACGTCCTCGTTCGCGAAGATCTTGCAACCCAAGCGAACGGCGAGCGCGATCGCGTCCGACGGTCGCGAAGAGATCTCGAAGCTGGAACCGTTGCGCTGCAAGCCGATCACCGCGTGGAACACGCCATCCCGCAGCTCGGTGATCGTGATGCTCGTGACCTGCACCGACATCTCGTCCAGGATGTTCTTGAGCAGGTCGTGCGTCATGGGTCGAGGCGTGACCAGACCCTGCTGCCCGATCGCGATCGCCTGGGCCTCGGACTGGCCGATCCAGATCGGGAGGAACCGCTCGCCTTCGGCCTCCCGGAGCAGGACGATGGGCGAGTTCGACGGGAACTCGATCCGAACGCCGGCGACGGTCATCTCGATCATGGACCCAACCGACCGTACACCGGCCCCCCAGGAGCGGCAACCTAGTCCTACGGCGACGGCTTCAGGGGGTCGAACCCGCCCGTCGAGGCGGGATCGAGCACCGGAAGGTACGGGATCAGCAGGTCGGGATCGGCCCGGAGCGCATCCATGTCGTGGATGGCGAGGATGTCGGGGACGTTACGGAAGCGCTCCTCGAAGTCGAGGCCGTACCCGACCACGAACACGTCGGGACATTCGAAACCCCGGTAGCGGAGCTCGAGCGGGACGATGCGCCGGACGCTCTTGTCCAACAGCGCACACACCCCGACCGATGCGGGTTCGCGCGATCCGAGCACCGAGATCAGGTACGAGAGCGTGAGACCCGTGTCCACGATGTCCTCGACCACGATGACGTCGCGACCACCGATGTCGTGATCAAGATCCTTGACGATCCGCACGCGTCCCAGTGACTCGGTGGCGCCCCCGTACCGCGAGATGGACATGTAGTCGATCGCGAGCGGGAGCGCGACGGCACGCATCAGGTCGGCGAGGAACACCGAGCCGCCCTTGAGGACCGAGATCAAGACGGGCGCGCGCCCCTCATAGTCCCCGGTGATGGTGCGGCCAAGCTCCTCGATCCGCCGGCGGATGTCCTCGCGCCCGAACTCGACGCTGACGACGTCCGACACCGCCGCCGATCGTAGCAGTCGACTACCCGAACAACGCGTCCAGGACCCCGCCGCCCGC
>DASXTX010000121.1:0-12388 GCA_036505195.1 Actinomycetota bacterium | reverse complement strand
CCGAACGCCATCGCCTGGTCCTGCAGCGGGCACTCGCCGCCGCGGTCGCAGATCGGGCAGTCGAGCGGGTGGTTCAGGAGCAGGAACTCGAGGTTCGCGACCTGGGCCTTGTGCGCCTCGTCCGAGGTGTTCTGCGAGCGGACGACCATGCCCGGCGCGACCTCAGTCGTGCACGAGGTGAACAGCTTGCGCTGCCCCTCGATCTCCACGTAACACTGCCGACAGGCGCCGATCGGATCGAGGAACGGGTGATCGCAGAACCGGGGGATCTCGATCCCGAGGTTCTCGGCGGCCCGGATGATCAGCGTCCCCTTGGGGACGGTCACCTCCATCCCGTCCACGGTCAGCGCGACGAGGTCCTCCTGAGGCTGCGGCGTGCTCACGTCAGGACCTCGGTGAGGCCCGCCTCGTCGACCCCGCCGCTCCCGTCCTCATCCGAACCACTCTGGGTCTCGGCGCCCGGGCCGACGCCGGTGAACGGGCAGCGGCGCTCCGCGATGTGCGCCTCGTACTCGTCGCGGAAGTACTTCAGGCTCGACTGGATCGGGCTCACCGCGCCGTCCGCGAGCGCGCAGAAGGCCTTGAACAGGATGTTCTCGCCGAGCTCGTCCAGCAGCGGGAGGTCCTCGGACCGCCCGTAGCCCTGCTCGATGCGGCCGAGCACCCGGCTCACCCACCACGTGCCCTCGCGGCACGGGGTGCACTTGCCGCACGACTCGTGGGCGTAGAACTGCACGAGCCGCCGCGCCGCCTCGACGATGCAGTCGGTCTCGTCCATCACGATGATCGCGCCCGTCCCCAGCAGCGAGCCGGCGGCCGTGATCGACTCGAAGTCCAGGCCGACGTCGAGGTGCTCCTCGGTCAGCAACGGGGTCGAGGACCCGCCCGGCGTCCACGCCTTGAGGCGGCGCCCGCCGAGCACACCGCCGGCGTGCTCCTCCAGCAGCGTCCGCAGCGGGGTCCCGAGCGGCAGCTCGTAGTTGCCGGGTCGCTCCACCTTGCCCGAGACGCTGAAGATCTTGGTGCCCGGCGACTTCTCGGTGCCGATCTTCGCGAACCACTCGGGACCCTGCGTGAGGATCGATGGGACGGTGGCGAGGGTCTCGACGTTGTTGATCAGGGTGGGCGAGGCGTACAGGCCCTCGACGGCGGGGAAGGGGGGACGCAGCCGGGGCTGCCCGCGGTACCCCTCGAGCGAGGACAGGAGCGCGGTCTCCTCGCCGCAGATGTAGGCGCCGGCGCCGCGATGCAACACGACCTCGAGCTCGAACCCCGACCCGAGCACCGACCCGCCGAACACGTCCTTCGCGTACGCCTCGCGGATCGCCGAATCCAAGATCTCGCCCGGCCACAGGAACTCGCCGCGGCAGTACACGAACGCCAGATGGCTCTGGACCGCGTAGGCGGCGATCGCCATCCCCTCGAGGAAGCGGTGGGGGTCGCGCTCGACGATCTCGCGGTTGTTGAAGGTGCCGGGCTCGGACTCGTCGAAGTTCGCGACCACGTAGGTGGGCTTGCCCGTGTCTTGCGGGACGAACGACCACTTGACGCCCGTCGGGAACCCGGCGCCGCCGCGGCCGCGGAGCCCGGAGGTCTTGACCAGGTCGATCACCTCGGCCGGGGTCATCGCGAGGGCGGCGCGCAGGCCCTCGTAGCCGCCGGCCGCGAGGTACCCGTCGATCGCGACCACGCTCGGGTCGTCCCAGTTGACCGTGACGATCCTCGTCGTCGGCGCGGCGCTCACGCGGGCTCCTCGGCGCCGGCCAGGATCCGAGAGGCATCGCGGAAGTCCTTCGGCGCGCGGCCGCGCGACGGGGGAGGGATCTCGCCGGCGCGGAGCGCCTGGACGAGCTCGACGATCCGCTCAGGCGTCACGCGGTCGTGGTTGGCGAAGTCGATCTGGACCACGGGGGCGGCGTCGCAGGCCCCCAGACACTCCTCCGGGTGGACGGTGAGCGCGCCGTCGGGCGAGGTCTCCTCGCCGTGGTCGACCCCGGCGGCCTCGTGGGCGGCCTCGAACACCTCGTTCGCGCCGCGGAGCGCGCAGGACAGGTTCGTGCAGACCGAGACCACGTGCGTCCCGGTCGGGCGGAGCCGAAGCATCGTGTAGAAGGAGGCGACGGCCTCGACCTCCGCCGTCGTGATGCCGACGAGCTCGCCGACCTCGCGGAGCCCCTCCTGCGTGAGTCGACCCTCCATGGACTGCAGCAGGTACAGGAGCGGCAACACGGCCGAACGCTCGCGGCCCGCGGGATACCTCGCGAGGATCGCCTCCGCCGTCCGGCGCCCGTCGTCGGAGAGCACGGCCATCAGCGATCGACCCCGCCCAGCACCGGGTCGATGCTCGCGATCACCGCGATCACGTCGGCCACCAACCCGCCCCGGACCATCTGCGGCGCCGCCTGGAGGTTGGCGAACGACGGGTCGCGCATCTTCACGCGCGCGGGGCGGTTCCCCCCGTCGGAGACGACGTAGAACCCGAGCTCGCCGCGCGGGGACTCCACCGGCACGTAGACCTCGCCGGGAGGAACGGAGACGCCCTCGGTCACCATCTTGAAGTGATGGATCAGGGCCTCCATCGACTCCTCCATGATGTGGGTGACGTAGCGGGGCGAGTTCCCGATGCCGTCGGGTCCGACCTCGAGCTGCGCCGGCCAGCGCACCTTCGGGTCCTCGACCATCACCGGGCCGGGTTCGCGCAGACGGTCCAGGCACTGCTCGACGATCCGAAGGGACTGACGCATCTCCCCCATCCGGACCAGGTACCGGGCGTAGCAGTCGGCCCCGTCGCTCGTGACGACGTCGAAGTCGTAGGTCTCGTACCCGCCGTACGGCTCGTCGCGCCGCACGTCCCGCGCCGCGCCGGCGGCGCGCAGGGTCGGGCCCGTGACGCCGTAGGTGAGGGCATCCTCGGCCGACAGCGGACCCACGCCCTGGTTGCGTTGGATCCAGATCGGGTTCTGGGTGAGCAGCGCCTCGTACTCGTCGATCCGGCCGGGCATCATCCGCAGGAAGTCGCCGATCCGGTCCAGGCCGCCCTCGGGCAGGTCCATCACGACGCCGCCGATCCGCACGTACGCGTGGTTCATCCGCAGACCGGTGGCCGCCTCGAAGATGTCGAGGATCTGTTCGCGTTCGCGGAACCCGTAGAGCATCACGCTGACGGCGCCGAGCTCGAGCCCCGAGGTCGCGAGCCAGACGAGGTGCGACGCGATGCGGTTCATCTCGCAGAACAGCACCCGCAAGACCTGCGCGCGCGGCGGCGCCTCGATCCCGAGCAGCTTCTCGACCGCCAGGCAGTAGCCGAGTTCGTTGAAGAACGGTGCGAGGTAGTCGGCGCGCGTCACGAACGTCACGCCCTGCTGCCACGTCCGGTACTCGGTGTTCTTCTCGATCCCCGTGTGCAGGTACCCGATGATCGGGGTGCACGCCAGCACGGTCTCGCCGTCGAGCTCGAGCAGCAGGCGCAGCACCCCGTGGGTCGAGGGGTGCTGCGGCCCCATGTTGATGAGCATGGTCTCCTGGGCGATCTCCCGGGTGGAGGCCGCCGACGGCTCGCCCGCCGGGTTCGTCGCTCGGTGAGGGGTCACGACGTCCTCCGGTCGACGGGTGGGATGAACGCGCCGTGGAACCTCGTGTCGACGCCGCCGAGCTCCTCGGTCTTGCGGAGCGGCCACCCCTCCCAGTCGTCGGGCAGCAGGATGCGTCGCAGATCCGGATGACCGTCGAACACGATCCCGAAGAAGTCGTAGGTCTCCCGTTCGTACCAGTCGGCGGTGCGGAAGACCCCGGTGACCGAGGGGACGTGCGGGTCGTCCTCCGACACCCCGACCTTCACCCGCAGCCGGTGATGGTGCTGGGTGGACGCGAGCTCGTAGACCACCCAGAAGCGCGGGTCGCGGCCGGGCTTGTCGTTGGCGGTCACGCTCGAGAGGAAATCCAGGCGCAGCTGGGGGTCGTCGCGGAACGATCCGAGCGCCCCCAGCAGCTCGTCGCGACCCACGATGACGCTCGCCTCGTCTCGCACCACGACCACGTCGGGGAACGAGGCCCGCACGCGTTCGGCGATCCCCGCGGCGTTCACGCTCGGCGCGCTCCCCACGCGATCACGTGGCCGGCTCCTTGGCGACCTGCTGGTGCAGCCGGAGGATCCCGTACATCAGCATCTCGGGCTTGGGCGGGCACCCCGGCACGTAGATGTCGACGGGGACGATCGTGTCGACCCCTTGCACGATGGCGTAGTTCGTGAACATCCCGCCCGCCGAGGCGCACACGCCCATCGAGATGACCCACTTCGGTTCGGGCATCTGGTCGTAGACGGTGCGCAGCACCGGGGCCATCTTCTGGCTCACCCGGCCCGCGACGATCATGAGGTCGGCCTGCCGCGGCGAGGCGCGGAACAGCTCCATCCCCCAGCGGGAGAGGTCGTAGTCGCCGGCGCCCGTGGCCATCATCTCGATCGCGCAGCACGCGAGCCCGAACGTGACCGGCCACATCGATTGCTTGCGCGCCCACCCGACCGCCTTGTCGAGCGTGGTCAGCAGGAGCCCGCGCTTGAACTCCTCCTCGCCCTCCTCGGCCGTGCGACCGGTCTGGAAGCCCTCGACGCGTTCAACCGGCACGGGCGAGCTCCTCCACGGGTTCGGGTTCGGGCTCGGCCTCGCTCTCGACCAGCGGCGGCCGTTCGGCCTGTCCCCAGTCCAGGCCGCCCCGCTGCCACACGTACACGTAGGCGACGAACACCAGCCCGATGAAGATCGCCATCTCGATCAACCCGAACAGCCCGAGCTGGCGGAACCCGAGCGCCCAGGGGAACAGGAAGATCGTCTCGACGTCGAAGATGATGAACAGCATCGCGACGGTGTAGAAGCTCACGCTGAACCGCTCCCCCTTGGGCAGCCGCTCGGGTTCGATCCCGCATTCGTACGGCGCGAGCTTGGCGGGGGTCGGGCGGTCGGGCCGCAGCATCGCGGACACGGCGAGCGACAGCACGGCGAACAGGAGCGCGAGCAGGCCGAGGATCACGACGGGCAGGTACTCGGACAGCTCGCTCGCCAGAACCACTCCGCCCCCCTACGACGCCGGCACGACCCGCTCGAGCGCGTACATGATCTTGTCGCGGGTGTCGCCCGTGCGCCCGTCGGTGAGATTGCCCATCAGCTTCAGCATGAAGCGCATCAACCATTCCTGCGGCAGCGCGTACTCGGTGAGCGCTCGCATCACCGGGGGATGCCCGATCGCCCGCACGAACACGTTGCCGATCCGGTAGTAGCGCCCGTACCGCTCGCGGAGCTCGGTCGGATACAGGTGCGCGATGCCGGGCCGGTCCTTCACCAGCGCCTCGTGGATCAGCTCCGCCGCGAGCTCGCCCGCCTCCATCGCGTAGGCGATCCCCTCGCCGTTGAACGGGTTGACCAACCCGGCGGCGTCGCCCACGACGAGCATGCCGGGGGTCGCCGTCGGCGTCCGGGAGAAGCCCATCGGGAGCGGTCCCGATAGCACCCGGCCGTCGGCCGAGCTCTCGTTGACGTTCCACTCGGCCGGGAGCATCCGCCAGAAAGCGTCGAACACCCGCTGCGCCGACAGGTCCTTGAAGTCGCGGAACGTGTTCAGCAGACCCGCCCCCACGTTGACCGAGCCGTCGGCGAGCGGGAACAGCCAGCCGTAGCCGGGCAGGATCGTGTGGTCCCCCTCCCGTAGGTCCATCCAGACCTCCAGCCACGGGCCGGGCCGACGCTCGACGCGGTAGTACCGCCGCGCGGCGATCCCGAGGGGCTTCGCCGGGTCGCGGCGCACGCCGGCCTGCGACGCGAACCGCGACGAAGCGCCGTCCGCCGCGATCACGAACCGCGCGCGGACCGTCGTCTCGCGGTCGTCCTCGCCCCTGATCCGAGCCCCGGTCACCCAGCCGTCCTGCTGGATCGGGGCGACGGCCTCGGTCAGCTCCATCAGGCGGGCGCCGGCCTTCTCCGCGTGCCGCGCCAGCAGCTCGTCGAACTCGGCCCGCGTCATCATCAGCCCGAAGTTCGGGAAGGCCTCCAGGTCCGGCCACGGGAGTTCGAGCGTCACGCGCCGCGAGTAGATCCGCAGCCCCCCGTGCCGCTCGAACCGAGGGTCGTCGGTATCGATCCCCAGTCGCCGCAGCTGGACGACCGCGCGCGGCGTGAGGCCGTCGCCGCAGACCTTCTCCCTGGGGAACGCGGCCTTCTCGACCATGAGGACGTCGAGGCCGTGGCGGGCGAGGTGGTAGGCCGCGGTGGAGCCTCCCGGACCCGCGCCGACGATCAGGGCGTCGACGTCAAGCTGCTGGCTCGTCGAGCTCGGCACGAGGTCCCCCACCGGCTTGTGAAAACTTTCACAAATGATGCTAACCGACTTGTGAAGCTCCGCACAAACCCTATGCCCGGGTCTTCGGCGGCGGCAAGCGAGCGCCGGGTCAGCGCCCTCGGGCGTGGTCCCAGGCGTGGACGGCGTCCGGCACCACGCGGAGGAACCCGAGCCCCCGGACCTCCTCGGCGAACCGCGCGAACCCCTCGCCCGCGAGCAGGGGCCGGTACTTCTCGTGCCAGGCGGAGATCGGCTTGCGCATCGCAGCGCTCTCGGCCGACAGCGGTTCGGCCCGGCCGAGGATCTCGACGCCCGCGACCTCGACCCACGCCCGGCCCAGGTCGATCGTGATCGCGACCCGGGGATCGCGGGCGACGTTGGCCCACGTCCGGCCGTCCTGCCGGGCCGAGACGAAGATCGCCTCCTCAGGCCAGACGAACCACAGCGGCACGACGTGGGGGGACCCGTCCGCGGTCGTGGTCGCGACGGCGGCCGAGGGCAGGCTCGCGAACATGCGGCGCGCCGCCCCCAGCTCCGCGTGCGACACCCGCATCAGGCGGCCCCCGGGGCGCGGAGGAGCTCCGCGATCTCGATCAGCGCGTCAACCCCCTCGCGGCGGAGCGGCGCGTCACCGAGCGCCCGCTCGGCGCGCGACACGAGATCGTCGACCTCGTCGCCGGCGTCGCTCGGGGCGTCGCCGTCGGTCACGTCGTCCCGGAGCTGGAACGCCTCCCCCACCAGCCGCCCGAACACCCGCAGTGGACCCTCGGCCTGCGGTCCGGCCCCCGCGAGCGCGGCGCCGATCATCACCGGACCCTCGGCGGTGTACGACCCGGTCTTCAGCGCCCGGACCCGGGCCCGATCGCCCACGCCCGACACATCCAGGAACTGACCGGCCGCCATCTCGACGCGCATGCGATCGAAGCGGGTCATCGCGGGTTCCAGCGGGCCGGCCCCGAACCCGCTCGTTCGGATCATCCGCTCCGACAGCACCAGCGCGAGATCGCCGACCAGGATCGCGGCCGAGGTCCCGAACCCGTCGGCGTCCGCACCGGCCGGAGCCTCCTCGGCGAACCGCACGTGGGTCGAGGCCACGCCGCGGCGCTCGACGTCCCGGTCCATCAGATCGTCGTGCACGAGCGCGGAGGTATGCAGGAGCTCGAGCGCCCCGCAGACCCGAACGATCGGATCGTCCTCACGGCCTCCCGCTGATCGGAACGCCCAGAAGCACAGCGCGGGCCGGACCCGCTTCCCTCCCGCGCCGAGCAGGCGGAGCAGCTCGTCGACCAGCGCGACCGCCGACGGATCCATCCCAGCAAGCTCCGCTCGGCGGTCGCCGAGGAACCGGACGAGCTCCCGGTCGACCGGGCCGCGGACGGCGTCGATCGCCGTCGGCGGCGCGGCGGGCGCGGTGCGGTCCTGCGTCGGCACGCAGGCAGTATGCCAACGCACGACGCAGTACCCCCCGCCCACCGAGAGGCGTACTGCTATCGTTCGTACGAGCCCGGCTCGAACGATGACGCGCTTCCAGAAGCTGACGATCGCCACCACCGCTTCGACGGTCCTGCTCATCGCGGCCGGGGGGCTCGTTCGAGCGACGGGTTCGGGGCTCGGCTGCCCGGGGTGGCCCACGTGCTTCGGTCGGTGGATCCCGCCGCTGGAGACCCACGCGATCATCGAGTACTCCCACCGGCTGCTCGCGACGATCGCGGTGATCCTTATCTGCCTCCAGGCCGTGGTCGCCTGGCGTCAGTACCGGGGCGTCCGTCAGATCCTGGTGCCGAGCCTCGCGGCGGTCGGGCTCGTGTTCGTGCAGGCGGCGCTCGGCGGCGTCGTGGTGAAGGGCGAGCTCGAGGCCACCCTGGTGACGCTGCACTTCGCGACCGCGATGACGCTGCTCGCGGTCCTGGTGAACATCACGGCGAACTCCTTCTGCTACGTGAAGCTGCCGCTCAAGGGGCCGTCGATCGCGGGCTCGGATCCGAGGTTCGCGCGGCTGACGCTGTGGACGGCCGCGGCCGCGTTCGCCCTGCTGATCGTCGGGGCCTCGGTCCGTGCCGAGGCCGCGGGGCTCGCGTTCCGGGACTGGCCGCTGATGGACGGCCGGCTCGTGCCGACGCTCGGCGGCGTCGCGACCCTGATGTTCGTGCACCGTGTGCTCGCCGCGGTGGTCCTGCTGCTCGTGATCTGGGTCGCGATCCGGGCCCGGACGATGACCCACCGCTCGAAGGACCTCGTGATCCTGTCAACGGTCACCTTGCTGCTCTACGTCGCGCAGATCCTGGTGGGTGCGGCCAACGTGTGGTCGAGCCTGTCGGCGGCCTCGGTCACCGCCCACGTCGTCCTGTCGGCGCTGATCTGGGGCGTCCTGGTCGCGATCGCCACCGTGAGCCGCCGGTTCGCGGGTCACGCGCGTGGGGCCGAGGAGGGCGACGCGCGCTCGAACGGGAAGCGCTCGAACCTGCGCGAGACGACCGCGGCGTACTTCAAGCTCACGAAGCCGCGCATCATCGTCCTCCTGCTGATCACGACCGTCCCGGCGATGGTGCTCGCCCAGAGGGGACTGCCGTCGCTCGGCCTGATCGCCGCGACGCTGGTGGGCGGCACGATCGCCGCGGGTTCCGCGAACGCGATCAACTGCTACCTCGACCGCGACATCGACGAGGTGATGCGCCGGACCCGCAAGCGGCCGCTCCCCGCCCACCTGGTCGAGCCGGACAGCGCGCTCGCGTTCGGGTTCGTGCTCGGCGCGATCTCCTTCTTCTTCCTCTCGATCGCGGTGAACGTGCTCGCCGCCAGCCTCGCGTTGTCGGCGATCGCCTTCTACGTGTTCGTCTACACGATGTGGCTCAAGCGCACGAGCGTGCAGAACATCGTGATCGGCGGGGCCGCCGGCGCGGTCCCGGCGCTGGTCGGTTGGGCGGCGGTCACCGGGACGGTCGGTCCCGCGGCGTGGGTGCTGTTCGCGATCGTCTTCGTCTGGACGCCGCCGCACTTCTGGGCCCTCGCGATGCGCTACAGCGGGGACTATCGCGCGGCGGGCATCCCGATGCTGCCGGTGGTCCGGGGGCCGCAGGAGACCCGCAAACAGATCCTGCTCTACTCGCTGGTGCTGTTCGGCACGTCCCTGCTGCTCGTGCCGGTCGCCTCGATGGGCCTCGTCTACGCCGGCGCGGCCGTCGTGCTCGGCGGCTGGTTCGTGTGGCGCGCGCTCCGCCTGTGGCGCGGGACCTCGCCGGCCGAGTCGATGCGTCTGTTCCGCTTCTCGATCGTCTACCTCGCCCTGCTGTTCGCCGCGGTCGCGGCCGACGCGCTGGTCGGCTGACACCCGGATCCCGGATCTCCGCGGATGCGGCCCCGCCCGTGAGACCATCACCTCCTCCAGCGCAAGGAGGTCCGGATGATCGGGTTCCTGGTCGTACTGTTCGCCGTCGTCGTGGTGGGGTCGTTCCCGGCGACGTGGCTCTTGATGCTGTTCCTCGGCAACGTCGGGGTGAACGTGGGTTTCTGGGGAGCCCTGCCCGCCGGGATCCTGATGACGTTCTTCGTCGCCGGGACCGGCGGCCTCAGCCGCTACCGCTCGGCCGCCTGACCCGCGCCCTCTATAGGTAGGCCTGCCTGCGGAGCCACCGCATCGCGAACCCGCCCCAGATCGGCGGCAGGTAGAACGTCAGCAGGCGGAAGACGAGGGCGATCGCCGCGGCCGTGGCGCTCGGGATGCCGATCGCCGTGAGGCAGAAGGCGATGGCCGCCTCGCTCACGCCGATACCGCCGGGGATCGGCATCACCCCGGCGAACAGGCTGACGAGCGTGTTGGTGAGCAGGAGCTCGGCGAGCGTCGCGCTCTGCCCGAACGCCCGCACGGTCAGCCCCAGCACGATCGCCAGCAGGAGCTGGGCCACGAAGTTGCCGCCCAGCAACCCGGCGAGCTTGATCGGAGACCGGATCACGGCCAGCGCCGGCCGCGCCTCGGCGATCCTCGTCGCGATCGGCCGGCGGATCCTCGGGACGGTGATCGCGACGATCACCGCGATCACCACCAGGATCCCGACGAGCACGAGGATCTTCCCGGTCGGGTCGATGTCGAGGCCCTCGAGCGACAGGTCGAGGGTCACGAACCCCGAGAACACGATCGTGATCAGCAGGATCACCTGGACGACGAACCCGAACACGCTGTCGATCAGTCCGATCGTGAGGGCCTGCGCGGCCGGCGCCCCCTGCCGCTGGAAGAACCGCACGTTCACGGCGACCCTGGCGGCCGAGCTCGGCACCGCGAGCGCGATGAACTGGATCGCGTACTCGAGCGCGATGACGGGACCCAGCCGCAGGGGCAGCGTCGTCGCGCCGAGCGTCCCGAACGACTGCGCCACCGGGATGATGGGAACCACGACCAGGCCCGCCCACAGCCAGGCGCTGTCGGCGTGCTCGAGCTCCCGGACCAACTGGTCGATCCCGACGTTCGAGATCGCCGTGAAGACGAAGTACGCGGCCAGCAGCAGGAGCGCGATCGTCAGCAGCGAACCGACCGTGACCCGGCGGAGCGGCTCGAGCTTGGGCGGCTCGGTTCCCGCTTCGGCCGCCGCGCGGTCCCGGATCGCGTCCAGGTCGTGCCCCGCGTCCTTGAGCGATCGTCGCGTGAAGCGGCTCAGGGCGGCGGGTTGGATGTACGGCAGGACGTCGGTCAGCCCGTCCGCCCCGATCCCGGCGAGGGCGGCCTCGGCCCAGCGATCGTCCGGGGTGAGCAGCGCCGTCGTCACGAGCAGGCGCGCCCGGTCCGCGAGCATCGCAGGCGGCGGGGCGCTCGCGGCAGCGGCCTGGAAGTCCCCGATCCGGACCGACCCGTCACCAGCGGCGAACAGCCGCTGCCCGTCCAGGGCACCGTGCGCGATGCCGGCCTCCTGCATCACGGACACCGCACGCCACAGGTCGGCGAGCAGCGCGTCGGTCACCTCGTCCGGCGCCAGCTGCTGGATCGGTCGTCCCTCGGCTTCCAGGACGAGCACCCCGTCACGGGCACCCGCGACGCCCGCGGCGATCACGGGCAGGACCGGCACCCCCGAACGCTCGGCGAGCAGCGTGATGAACGCCTCGTGCTCCACCTGCTGTCGGCGACTGATCGTGAGCGCCGGCGCCTCATCCCGGTACCACAGGTAGGACCACGTCGACGTGAGGAGCTGACCGTCCCAGGCATCGCGCCCGTAGACCTTGACGGCGAGCCGCCGACCCTGCGGCGTTTCGGCGCGCAGAAGCGCGACCCCCTTGGGTTGGAGCTCGGCCACCCGCAGATCGACGGCCGCCACCCCGAGCTCCTCGAGCGCCGCACGGACCTGCTCCATCGAGGGCAGGCCCCCCGGGGATCCGAACGCGAGGTGCACCAGCGCCGCCGACCCGAACCCGATCGCCAGACCCGAGACCACGCCGAGCGGAAGCGAGATGCCGAGCCCGACGACGCCCAGCGAACCGAGCAGGATCACCCAACGGCCCAGGCGCCGGACCGGCCGTCCGAGGTGGGGCGCGGTGGTTGCGATGAGGGCGGCCGCGAACGCGACGCGGACGGCGGGATAGACCGGCGGCGACCCCGTCGCCGTCAGTCCGTCCACCAGGTCCGAGAAACCACCCGAGACCAGGGTCGTCACGCCCACGGTAAGGACCGCACCGACCAGCTGATCCCGCAACAGGAACAGCCGATGCGATGCCACGACGGCCGCGACCAGCAGGACCAGCGGCCAGAGCACCAGCAGGTCGCTGGCGATCTCCCAGAACCACCCGAGGAGCCCCGGCAGGTCCTTGACGAGCTCGGTGAAGCGCGCATCGGCCGCGGTCGGGTCGGGCGCGAAGAGCGAGACCAACCCGAGGGTGACCACGGCGAGGAAGAACAGGACCAGGTCCGTGGGACGGCGCGCCCTCGACGCGTCGGCGCTGGAGGAGAAGAAGCGGACGCTGAGGTCGGGCTTGTACCGGGCGATCCAGGTGCCGCGCCGCCGCGCGGAGGCGGCGGGGGCGCCGGGCGCCTCGGGCGCTGCCTGGTCGTCCATCGGCTTCACCGACACCCTCCGAACGC
>DASXTX010000120.1:0-14760 GCA_036505195.1 Actinomycetota bacterium | reverse complement strand
CGGTACCTTCGCCCGTCGAACGCCCGAACCCGACCTCCGCGGACGCGCCGGCCCGAGTCCTCATCGTCGAGGACCACCCGTTGCTCCGCAGCATCATCAGGATCGCCTGTGAGCAGACGCCGGGCCTGGAGATGGTGGGCGAGCTGGACGACGCGTCGACCGCGCTCGAGGCGTGCAGGGAGCTCGCGCCGGACGTGATCCTGCTCGATCTCTCGCTCCCGGGCGAGCTCCAGGGGCTCGACCTGGCCCGCGCCATCCGCAACGAGGGGCTCCCCGTCAGGATCCTGGTCCTCACGGCGCGAACCGACCGGGAAGCGCTCTTCGAGAGCGTCATCCTCGGCGTGGAGGGGTACCTCGAGAAGGCCTCCGGCGTTCGGGTGATCGCCGACGCCCTGAATCGGGTCGCCGGGGGCGAGCGCGTCTTCACACAGGCCCAGATGCGAGGAGCCGTCGCCGAGCTCAGCCGGCGAGCAAGACAGGCGCGAGAGGAGACCGGCGCACCCCCGAACCTGTCGCCGCGAGAGATCGAGGTCCTCGAGCACGCGGCCAGCGGCTTCACGGTCGGCCAGATCGCGACGCGCCTCGTGCTCTCGCCGAGGACGGTCGAGACGCACCTCGGCAACGCCTACCGCAAGCTCGGCGTCAGCAACCGCGTCCAGGCGCTTGCCCGTGCCTCCGGGCTGGGGCTGATCCGGATCGGCTGAGCGAACCGTAGCGGAGTCAGGCTGCAACAAGCTCACTGCTAGGCTTCGCGGATGCCGAAGGTCGCCTACCAAGGTGAGCCCGGCGCGTACAGCGAACGCGCGATCAAGGTGTTGTTCTCCGACGCGGAACCGCTTGCCTGCGAGACGATCCGGCTGACGTTCTCTCGCGTGACGAGCGGTGAGGCGGACCTGGGGGTCGTGCCCGTCGAGAACTCGCAGGCGGGGTCGGTCAACGAGACCTACGACCTCCTCCTGCGCTCGAGCCTCGTCAAGGTGGTGGGCGAGGTCGTCCTCCGCGTCGACCATGCCCTGCTGGGGCTTCCGGGCGCCCGCCTCGAGGGCGTTCGGCGGGCCTACTCCCACTGGCAGGCGCTGGCCCAGTGCGAGGAGTTCCTCGCGACACGCCACATCGACCCGGTGCCCGTGCACGACACGGCCGGCGGTGCCCGCATGGTGGCCGAGTCCGGGCGGCTCGAGGACGCGGCGATCGCCAGCGTGGAGGCCGGGGCCAACCTCGGCCTCGCCGTGCTCGCCGAACACATCCAGACCTACCCGGACAACTTCACCAAGTTCGGCGTGATCGGGACGAACGACGCAGGGCTGGGGCCGGCCAACAAGACCTCGCTGGTCATGGCGGGGGACGACCGGCCGGGTTCGCTGTTCCGTTCGCTCAAGCCGCTGGCCGATCGCGGGATCAACCTGACGAAGCTGGAGTCGCGTCCCAGGCGGGGGTCGCCGTTCGAGTACGTCTTCTACATCGACCTGGACGGCTCGGCGGAGGACGAGAGCGTCGCGGCTGCACTCGACGAGGTGCGTCTGCACACCTCGATGCTGAAGGTCCTGGGTTCGTACCCCGCCTCCAAGGGCCCGGTCTGACCCGATCCCCCTGATCCGACCGGGATCAGCCGAGGAACCCGGGCAGCGACCTGATCTCGGCGGTCCTCCACACCACGAGGGCGATCCCCAGCGCGACGAGCGTCGCGACGCCGGCGAACCGCGCGACCGCGCGCTGCCGAGCGGGCACGGCGTCGTCGGCGAGGTAGCCGAGCGCGACGCCGGCGACGAGGCCGCCCACGTGCGCCCGCCAGTCGATCGAGGGATAGGCGACGGCGATGAACGCGTTGAGCACGATCACGGTCAACGCCATCCGGAGGTTGGCCGCGTTCGCGGCGAGGTGCCGGCGCCGGTAGTTGTAGGCGATGAAGGCGCCGAACACCCCCGAGATCGCACCGGACGCCCCCACGGCGAGCGCCACGACCGGTCCGAACGCGTAGGACGCCACGCTCGCGAGGAACCCCGACACCAGGAAGATCAGCAGCATCCAGGTCCGTCCGAAGACGGACTCGACCACGCGGCCGAACAGCCAGAAGAAGTACGCGTTCAGGGCCACGTGCAACAGGCCGGCGTGGAGGAACATCGCCGTGAACAGGCGCCAGAACTGGCCGTTGGCGACGGCGGGGGGTGCCATCGCTCCCAGATCGAACAGCAGCTTCAAGCTCGGGTCGAACAGCGCCCGCGGGCCGCCGACGACGATCTCGATCACGAACGGGATCGCGATGGCCACGAGCAGGGCCTTCGTGACGCTGATCCCGCCGCGGAGCGGCCGCCCCGGACCCTTGCGGAACTCGCGCCGGGCCTCCTCCACGCACTCGGGGCACTGGAAGCCGACCGGCGCGGGGATCATGCAGTCCGGGCAGATCGGACGCTCGCACCGGGTGCAGTGCACGCGTGTCTGCACGTCGGGGTGTCGGTAGCACACCTCGATCGTGGGCGCGGGAGGGGAGGGCAGTTGGTCCTCGGCCATGGAGCTCATCCTACGGGCGCTTCGACCGTACGACCGTCTGGGTTCGAGACGCCGGCTACACCTTCATCGGCGGGAGCGCCTCGAGCTCGGTCTCGACCTCGCGCTCGCTCCACATCGAGCTCCAGCGGTCCACGATCGTGCCGTCCGCGCCGATCAGGAAGAGCCACGGCTCGGTGAGGTCGCCGTTCGGCATCTGCAGCCAGTCGATCGCGGCCCGGTTCAGGACCTGCCGGTCGTAGTCCTTCCAGATCTCGACGTGGATGAAGACGGCTCGGTCGTCGTACCGGCGGGAGAGGTCCTCGACCATCTCGGTCACCGGGCCGCAGAACCGGCTGACGCAGAACACGGGCGTCGCGAACACGACGAGCGCCGGCCGGCCCTCGGCGATCGCCCGGGCGATCGTCCACTGGTGGAGCTCGGGATCGGGGATCGTGCCCTTGGTCGCGGCGCGCGAGTCGATGGCCGCGAGCGGTACGCCCCTCGAGTGCACGGTCAGGTTCTCCGTCGGCCGGGCGCGGTCGCCTGGGGCGGGCAGCGAGGGATGCTCCTGCACGGCGAACGACGCCTGCGCCGTCTGCCGCCCGAGCCCCTCGACGTCCGCGGTGACCTCGGCCACCCAGACCCCCGCGGTGTCGAACACCACGCCGGTCGCCTCGTAGACGCCGCGCCCCTCGTTCGGTTGGGTCACGACGGGGCGGCCCGAGCGCTCGGGCGTCCCATAGGTCGGGACGAAGACCGCGGTCGCCGAGGGGCCGGGCTGCCCGCTCGCCTGCGCGGCGTCACCCACGAGCGAGAACGAGACGTCCACGGTCCCGAAGCTCACGAAGCTGTTGTCGGGCATGACGAGCCCGAGATCCACCCGCTGCGGGTCCCCCGTGTACAGGTCGACGCTCGCTGCCACCGCGACCATGCCCGAGGTGTTCCCGCTCGGGCCGGTGGCCGGCGGCGGTTGGTCGTCGGAGGAGCATGCCGCGGCCAGCAGGCCGAGCGACAGCAGGGCGGAGAGGGTTCGGATCGGTGCCACGAGCACCATCTTCTCCCGGACCGGCGCAAGCGTCAGGCGTTCGTGTCGCCGAGGCCGGCGTGGGCGCCGGCATCCCCTCCGCCATCTGGGCCGGTCTTGAGGTCCTCGAAGACCGGGAGCACGTCGAACGACGTCATCGAGCGCTCGGGGTCCTCGCCGACTTGGACGATCTGCTCGGGATCGCCTTGGCCGAGGAACCTTCCGGCCTCGCTCACGTGCCAGATCCCCGCCGGGTCCAGGCCCATCACGACCGCGGCGGTCGAGTCGGTGGCCACCGGATCGGTCCCGAACACGAGCACGCCGGCCTGGACGGGCGTCCCGTTGATCGGGCCGTTGCCCTCCATCCCGACGATCCCGTCGACGATCTGCAGCTCGGGACGCACGGCCGAGGCCACGTCGACGATCGCCTCCTGCAGCCCCGCCCAGTGGAGCACGTTCTTCGGCCAGCCGTAGATGCGGCCGGGCATGCACCCGAAACAGTTCTTCATCGACAGGGTGGCGCCCGCCCAGTGGTGCGTCTTCATCTTCGGCATCGAGATCACGACGTCGGCGTCCACGACCGGCGCCGGCAGCCACAGCTCGCCGAGCTCGGTGAACCGGGCGTGGAGCGGGACGCGGGTCACGGGTGCCAGGTTCAGGTCGACGAACCTCGCGCCGACCTCGCCGAGGCGCTCGCCCAGACCCGAGGCCGAGACCACGAACGGCGTGTCGCGCCGGTGTCCTGGACCCTCGGCGACGAGGACCGACGACGCGCCGAGCCGTCGCACCGCCAGCACGGTGGCCGCGACGAGCCTCGGGTCGGTGTTGATGACGGTCCCCGGGTCGTACTCGACGAAGTTGGGCTTGAGCAGCACCGAACGACCGGCCAGGGACGCGCCCACCTCGCGCAGCCCCTCCTCGACCGTCGTCTCCAGGTCGACGTCGTACGAGGCGACGCGTGCGACGAGCACCTTCGGCCGACCGGGCGGCGGGAAGGCATCGTCGTCCCAGGGACGGTCGAGCCGGCGGACCAGCGCCGGGATCGCGGCGCCGGCACCCAGGCCCGCGGCGGCCGACCCGGCGACGACGATGCCGGCCCGTCGGAGGAACGTGCGGCGGTCCATCGGCGTCATCCCGTCACCACCAGGTCCGAGAGCCCCGGCCCCGAGGCCAGGGCGATCCACGCGAGCGAGATCACGTCCGGCGGCGGCGCGTCCAGCGTGCGTTCGAGGGCCGTCTCGACCTCGTCGGCGTCCGAGAGCCCGAGGAGGTGGAACGCGGCCAACGACATCGCGAGGGTGAGAGGACCGCGCTCCACCGGCCACAGGCGCCGGAGCGCATCCACCCCTCGCAGGACGAGTCCGTCGCCCGATGCGAGGGCGTGCAGCCCGATGAGCCCCGCGGCGGTCGTCTGTGCGAACGGCGGCAGGTCGACGTAGTAGACGGACCGGTTGCCGGAGTTCCACCCGCCGCCGACGCACTCGCGGTCGGCGAGGAACCCGACGGCGCCGTCGATCTGGGTCGTGGCGTCGGGCCGCAGTCTGCGGAACGCGAGCAGGGCTCGCGCTGTGGGCTCGACCCACCCTGCCGTGCCGAGCGTCCAGCCCCAGCCCGGGACGTTCGGGTCGTGCGGGGTGACGGGATCGGAGGGCACCGCCCGCGCCGGTGTGGCGACGAGGTGGTCGAGCGCGCGCTCGCGTTCGGCGCCCGCGGGGAGGGCCAGCGCGGCGAGCCCGGTGGCGGTGTCGTTCTCGACGGGCCCCGCGACCAGGCCGAACGACCCGTCGGGCCGCTGCGTCCCGGACAGCCAGCGGCGCGCGGCGTCGTCGTCCAGCGCGATCGCGGCCAGCGCCGTCGGTTCGGGTTCGGGCTCGGCGCCCGGCGTGGGACCGAACGCGTCTCCGGTCCGGGCGCGATCCAGGGTCTCGGCCGAACGCTCGTACAGGTAGCTCACCGAAGGAGTATCGGCGCCCCTCGGCCCGGGCCAAAGCACCTAGGGCGCCGCGAGCGCCCCCTCGAGATCGAGCAGGAACTCCTTGCGCCACTCCTGGCCGCCGTACTTGCCCACCCCGCCGCCCGAGGGCACGACGCGGTGGCACGGCACGACGATCGGGATCGGGTTGTCGTGCAGGGCGTTCCCCGCGGCCCGCGCGGCGCGCGGGCTCCCCGCGCGCTTGGCGACGTCGCCGTAGGTGGAGACCGACCCGAACGGGATCGCCGCCGTCGCCTCGAGGACGCGCCGGGAGAACCCCGGCGGCGTCAGCGACCAGTCGAGCGCCGTCCGGAACCGGTGCACCCGCCCCTCGAAGTAGGCCTCGAGCTGTCGGCGGGCGGCGTCCGTGCGCTTCGGATCCTCGAGCAGCCGGGGGGAGAGCACGTCGGCGAGCTCCTCCAGCACATGGTCGAACGGTTCCTCCGGGAACGCGAGCCGCACCAAACCCCGGCCCGTGCTCGCGACGAACAACGTCCCGACCGGCGTGTCGACCGTCGTGTACCCGATGTCGACGAGCCCGCGGCGCCGAGCCACCTCCAGGGTGGACGCGGCCGCCCGGCGCGACGCCTCCTCGAACCCCTCGTCCCATCCCACCTGCGGCCTCATGCGTTGACCTCCTGCATCGATCGGAGCTTCCTACGCCCCTCGTAGGCGTTGGCCCTCGCGGCCTCCTCGGAGATGCCGAGCGCGTCGGCGATCTCGGCGTACGAGAGGTCGAGCACGTACCGGTGGATCACCGCCGCCCGCTGCATCGCCGGCAGCGTGCCGACCGCCGACCAGAGCTCCGGGTCGCCGTCGGGCGGCTCGGGCGCGGCCCGCTCGGGCAGCCGCTCCACGGGGATCGGTCGTCGTCGTTCGCCCCGCCAGTGGTCCAACGTCTTGCGGGTCGCGATCGTGAACAGCCACCCGCGGAGGTTGCTCGCGTGGCGCAGGTGCGGGTACGCGCGCAACGCCGAGAGGAGGGTCTCCTGGAAGCAGTCGTCGGCGGCCTGCCGGCCAACGGCGGCCACCAGGAACCGGTAGACGTCGGTCCGGTGCTCGTCGAGCAGTCGCTGGAACGGTGGCAGCGTCATCCCGCAGCACAACGGGTGAGGGACCACCCGCGTGAGACGCGAACGGACCGGCGCGTCACACGACCGGCCACGGATACGGGCGCCCCGGACCGGGTTCGGGGAACCTGCCCGAGCGCAGGAGGTCGCCCACGCGGTGAGCGATCGCGTCGATCTCGGCGGGCGTGAGCAGCGTCTCGAGACGGTCGCGGAAGGGTCCGGAGGCCAGGTTCGGCCCGAGCCCGCGCAGGTCCGCGAGGAGGGCCTCCGGGATCGGCTCGTCGACGAAGTCCCAGATCACCGTCCGGAGCTTGGGCTCGACGTGGAAGCAGACGCCGTGGTCCACGACGAAGATCCTCCCGTCCCGGGCGAGCAGGCAGTGGCCCGACTTGCGGTCGGCGTTGTTCGCGACCAGATCGAAGAGCGCGATCCTGCGGAACTCGTCGGCGCGATCGCGTCGCATCGTGAGGTAGTGCTGGTCCGGATCGAACGCCACGAACCGCTGCACCGAACCGGTCCCCTGCGGCCCCTCGCGCAGGACGGTCGGCGGCACCCACGGCCATCCGAGCGCATCAGCCACCACGTACGCGGCGACCTCACGGGCGGCCAGCGTTCCCTCCTCGAAGTCCCAGAGCGGCGCCTCGCCGGACCGCGGCTTGTAGACGGCGAGCATCTGATCCTGATCGGCGCGAACCCGGGCGAGGAAGGTGAAGTTCGAGGCGCGGGGGAGCAGGCCGAGGACCTCGAGCGTGCCTCGTTCCAAGAGCGCGAGCGACTCGGCGTCGTCTCGGGTCCACTCCGCGTCGGTGCCGTCGGTCCGACGCCCCGACGGTTGCCGCTCGGGCTCGCCGGAGGTCACCGGCCCGCGCTCTCGCGGTGCCCGTTCATCGCGGGGCACATGTGCCCCTGCGGATCGATCGGGTTCCCGCAGTACCGGCACTTCGGCCGCCCGCGCTCCGCGACGGCCGCGCCGTGCCGCGCGAGCGCCAGCATCTGCTCGCGGGTCGCCCAGAGCCGAACGCGCCCGGGCTCGGGGCCCTCGTCAACGAGCGCGGCCCCGGCCTCGGTCTCGTCGTCGGTCTCGTCCTCCTCGTCCTCTGGCTCGGCCTCTGGCTCGGCCTCCGGCTCGTCCTCTAGCTCGACGAGCTCCTCGATCTCGAGCAGCATCAGGTCGCGCTCCTCCGCGTAGCCGATGGACAGGCGCCCCGCGCGCCAGAGCGGTTCGAGCGGCGGTTCCAGGCCGAGCTCGTCGCTCGGCGGACCCTCGCCGGTCTCGCGTCCGACCGTCGCGAGGATCTCCAGGATCGACGTCCCCAGGAGTTCGACCTGCTCCTTCTCGACCAGGATCGTGATCGATCGGTCGCCCTCGCGCGCCTGCAGGAAGAAGGTGCGCTCGCCCGGCTCGCCGACGGCGCCCGCGGTGATCCGGTCGACGCGTTCGAGATCCACGGACCTATCCTCCCACCTTCCTCGAGCGCGACCGGAGTCCCGAGAGGTCCCCCGTGTCGTTCACCTTGAGGAGTCGGGGCACCGCGTCATCGAGCGCGACGGCCGTGATCGAGCACGTGTCGACCACTAGGCGATGGAGGTGGTCGACGTCGGCGCCGGCCACCTGGGCGATCACCAGGCGGATCGGGTCCGCGTGCGACACCACCACGACGACCCCCTTGGGATGGTCCTGGGCGATCCTGTTGACCTCGTCGACCGCTCGCGCCTGCACCTCGAGCAGGCTCTCGCCCCCGGGGAAGCGCATCGCCGAGGGAACCCGCTCTACGGTCCGCCACAGCTTGGTTTTTCGCACCTGCGCGATCGACCGCCCGGTCCACTCGCCGTACGCCGTCTCAATCAGGCGCCGACGGATGTGCACGCTCAGCCGGCGGGCCTTCGCGAGCGGCGCGGCGGTCTCGCGGCAGCGTTCGAGGGGACTGGAGTAGATCGCGTCGACGCGGATCCCGTCTAGCCGCTTGATCAGGTGCTCGGCTTGCTGCCGGCCGGTCTCGTTCAGGTGCACGCCGGCCGCCCATCCGGTCAGGCGCTTTCCGGCCGCGTCGGTGTGACCGTGCCGAACCAACAGCAGCGTCGCCATGCGGCGTAGCGTACCCGCGGCCTGTCCCGGCCCCGAGACGCGATCCGTCACGCGGTGGCCGGCAGTCGCACCTCGAACCGCGTCCCCTGCCCGAGCTCGCTCGTCACCTCGACCCGGCCACCGTGGTTCTCGGCGACGTGCTTCACGATCGACAGGCCGAGCCCCGTCCCGCCGGTCTCGCGCGACCGCGCGCGGTCGACCCGGTAGAAGCGTTCGAAGATCCGGGGCAGGTCGCGGCTCGGGATCCCCAGGCCCGTGTCGACGATCGCGAGGACGACCTCGCCGTCGTCGGTCGTGAGGTCGACGTCGACGTGGCCTCCCGGTCGCGTGTAGCGGATCGCGTTGTCGACGAGGTTCCGCACGAGCAGGGCGAGGTCGCGTGAGGACCCGCGCACACGCGGGATGCCGTCGGCCCGCACCGAGAGCCCGACGCCGGCCTCGGCGGCCGGCTCCTCGAACCGCTCTCCCTCGTCACGGACGATCGCGTCGAGCGCGACCGACTCATCGAGCGCGCTCCCCGATTCGAGCCGCGACAGGTCGAGCAGGTCGGAGACGATCCGGGACAGGCGCGCGGCCTCACGCTCGAGCTGCGCGGCGAACCGGGGGATGACCGAGGGGTCCTCGCTCGCCGCCGTCCGGATCGTCTCCGCGGCCGCCTGGATCGATGCCGCCGGGGTCTTCAGCTCGTGCGACGCGTTCGCGACGAAGTCGCGGCGGACCTGGTCCAGGCGCCTCGTCTCCGTGACGTCGCGCACCACCAGCACGACCGAGCCGTCGTCCGTCGGGATGGCCGACCCGCGGAGCACGCGCGTCGGGGCTCCGGTCTCGGCCTCGGTCACCAACGCCGTGCGCTCGTCGGCGGCTCGGCGGACGATCCGCTGGAGACCCAGCGGAAGCAGGGCGTCGATCGACGACGGGCGAACCCCGAGATGACGCTCGGCGGCCGCGTTCGCCAACCCGGTGGCCCCACCGGGTCCGAACAGGACGACGCCCTCCTGCATCGATGTCAGGATCGTCGTCGAAGGTACCCGCTCGGACTCGGACCGCTCGAGACGGGCCCGCAGCTCGGCGACGGCGTCTTTCCCGGCGGAGATCGCGCCCCGCGCGCGGCTCCGCTCCCTGGCCAGTGCTACCAGTGCGGCGACGGCGATCGCGATCGAGCCGGCCGTAACGGCGATCGGGAGCGCGTCCATCGCTGCGGAGTGTAGAAGCGCTCGAAAGGGGGCGGTCACGTGGTGTTCACCCGCCCGTGCCCGTTCACCTCCCGTTCACGGTCGCGCCTGTGGTCGTTCACCGGGGGTGGGTAGCGTCCCCGCGACGACAGGCCCGATCGGCCTACGAAGGAGGAGCTGGATGCGGAACCGGAGGAAGTGGCTGGTGCTGCTCGCCGCGGTGGCGTCGCTATCGCTCGTGGCGGCCGCCTGTAGCAACGACGACGACGGGGGCGGGACGGGCTCGACCGGCAGCAGCGGCACCACGTCGCAGGACCTGACCGGCACGATCGCGGTCTCCGGCTCGTCGACGGTGCTCCCGATCTCGAGCCTGGTCGCCGAGCTCTTCAACCAGGACGTCTCCCCGAACGTCCAGATCACCGTGGACGGCCCCGGGACGGGCGACGGTTTCGTCCTGTTCTGCGATGGGGAGACCGACGTCAGCGACGCCTCGCGTCCGATCGAGCAGGAAGAGGCGGACGCCTGTTCGAAGAACGGCATCGAGTACATCGAGCTCGCCGTGGCGTTCGACGGCATCACTGTCATGACCAACCCCGCCAACGGGGACGTGACCTGCCTGAACAAGGGTGACCTCTACGCGCTGTTCGGGCCCGAGTCCGACGGCATCGACACCTGGGACGGCGCCGACTCGCTCGCCAGGCAGGTCGGCGGGAACGACGGCTTCCCGAGCGCGCCGCTCGAGATCACGGCACCCGGGGAGGAGTCGGGGACCTACGACGCCTTCATCGAGCTCGCCGGGATCGAGGACACCGCGCTCGCCCAGGGGGTTCCGGAGGACAAGGCCGCCTCGCTCCGCACCGACTACCAGGCGTCGCCGGACGACAACGTGATCATCACCGCGATGGAGGGCTCGGATTCGCCGCTCGGGTTCGTCGGGTTCGCATACGCGGAGAACGCCGCCGACCAGGTCAAGATCCTGCAGGTGGACGGCGGCTCCGGCTGCATCGAGCCCACCCGCGACACGATCGCCGACGCGTCCTACCCGCTGTCCCGCACGCTGTACATCTATGTGAACAAGGCCAAGCTCGCAGACAGCCCGGCGCTGCAGTCCTTCGTGGACTACTACGTGAGCGACACGGGTCTCATCGACGCCGTCGATCAGACCGGCTACGTCGAGCTCCCGACCGACCAGATCGACGCGACCCGTTCGACCTGGGAGTCCGAGTCGGGGTCGACCGGCACCACGTAGGACATCATTGGAGCAGGTCGGGCCCGGACGCGGACGGCGTCCGGGCCCGTCGCGGGCCCGACACGCAGAGGGGTAATCTCGCCAATGGCCGTGACCACCACCACCGGGCAACCGATCACGTTGGAGCTGATGCGGGGCAACCGCGGGCGCCGGCGCAAGGAGCGGTTCGTGCGGGCGGCGTTCTTCGGGGCCGCCGCGCTCAGCCTGTTGATCAGCATCGCGATCGTCCTGGCCCTCGCGGGCGAGGCCATCCGGTGGCTGATGGCGATCGACCTCGGCTGGCTATGGGCGCAGGGGTGGTTCCCGAGGGCGAACGAGTTCGACCTCGTGACGATCATCGCCGGGACGCTGATGATCGCGGTGATCGCGATGTGCGTCGCTACGCCCCTTGGCCTGGGCGCCGCCGCGTACCTGTCCGAATACGCGACCCCACGGACGCGCCGCACGCTGAAGCCGATCCTGGAGACGCTCGCGAGCATCCCGAGCGTCGTCCTCGGCTACTTCGCGCTCCAGGTGATCAACCCGGAGCTCGTCCGGAGGATCTTCGCGTCGGCCGGCACCTTCAACATCATGGCGGGCGGGATCGCGGTCGGGATCCTCATCACGCCGCTCGTCGCCTCGGTGGCCGAGGACGCGATGCACGCGGTGCCGAACTCGCTGCGCGAGGGCGCGTACGGTATCGGAGCGCGGCGCAAGACCGTCACGACGAAGGTCGTCTTCCCCGCCGCCGTGTCCGGCGTGATCGCCTCCTTGATCCTGGGCTTCTCGCGCGCGGTCGGGGAGACGATGGTCGTCGCCATCGCGGTCGGCGCGACGGGCGGCGCCCTCCGCACCTTCAACCCGCTCGAACGCGGTCAGACGATGACCGGCGCGATCTCGTCGCTCGCGATCGGATCCGACCAGGTCCGCGGGTCCGGTTTCGCGTTCGACGCCTTGTACTTCGTGGGACTCCTGCTGTTCGTGATCACCTTCATCCTCAACGTCGTCTCCGAGCGGTTCGTTCGGCGCGTCCGGAGCCAGTACTGATGTCGCTCGTCGCGCCGGCAGACGTGCGCACGAGCGTGGACCTCGCGCTGCGGGGCAAGCGGCGCGACCTCGGCTCGATCCTGTTCCGGGCCGGCCTGCTGGGCACGCTGCTGCTCGCGCTCGCGATCCTGGTGATCCTGCTGGTCTCCACGCTCGCCACCGCGTGGCCGGTCCTGTCGACGCGCGGCTGGGAGTTCGTGACCAGCGACACCTCCAGCCTTCCCCAACGGGCAGGCGTGTGGCAGGGTCTGGTGGGGTCGTTGATCCTGACCGGGTTCGTCGCGTGCATCGCGCTGCCGATCGGGATCGCCGCGGCCGTGTACCTGCAGGAGTACGCTCGCGACACCCGCCTGAACCGGATCCTGATCGCGAACATCCGCAACCTGGGCGGGGTCCCATCGGTCGTGTACGGGATCCTCGGGCTGGTGGTGTTCGTCCAGGCCCTCCGTGCGATCACCGGGCCCGAGAGCTCGGGGAAGAGCTACATCTCCGGCGGCCTCACGCTCGCCGTGCTGGTGATGCCCATCGTGATCCTGATCACGATGGAGGCGCTCCGCGCCGTCCCCCGCGGGATCCGCGAGGGGGCGTACGGGGTCGGCGCCACGCGATGGGAGGTCGTCCGGAGCCACGTACTCCCATACGCGGCGCCGGGGATCTTCACCGGCGCGATCCTCTCGCTCGCGCGAGCCTTCGGGGAGACGGCCCCGCTGCTGCTCGTGGGCGCGATCCAGGGCTACCTCTCGACCCCGACCGGACGCACGCCGGTCGAGATCCTGCAGGGTCCCTACACTGCCCTGCCGATGCAGATCTTCTCCTGGGCCAAGCTGCCGGCGGGGGACTGGGAGGCGAACACGGCCGCGGCCATCATCGTGCTCCTGGTCGCGATCCTCGTAGTGAATTTCGCGGCGATCGTGTTGAGGAACCGCTATGAGCGAACGTGGTGACGGGATGGAGACGACCGACGTGACCGACGTGACCCATGCCGAAGGCCCGGACGAGGAGCCGACAGGCTCCTCCGAGGACCGGGGCCCGGTGTCGGTGCGGATCGACCGCGAGCCTCGGGCGACCGAGGCCGAACGGGAGGTCGTGTTCGACGTGCGGGACCTGTCCGTCTACTACGGGAACTTCCGGGCCATCCGGGACGTGACGCTGCCGATCTACCGCAACCAGATCACGGCGCTGATCGGGCCGTCCGGTTGCGGGAAGACGACGTTCATCCGCTGTCTGAACCGGATGAACGACCTGATCGAGGGCGCCCGGGTCGAGGGGACGCTGCTATACCACGGCGTGAACCTCTACGACGAGCAGGTCGACCCGGTCGAGGTCCGCCGGCGCATCGGGATGGTCTTCCAGAAGCCGAACCCCTTCCCCAAGTCGATCTACGAGAACATCGCGTTCGGGCCGAAGATCGCCGGCTACAAGGGCAACATGGACGAGCTGGTCGAGGAGTCGCTCCGCCGCGCGGCGCTCTGGGACGAGGTCAAGGACAAGCTCAAGGAGTCCGGCCTCGCTCTGTCGGGCGGGCAGCAGCAGCGCCTGTGCATCGCGCGGGCGATCGCGACCCGGCCCGACGTGATCCTGATGGACGAGCCCTGTTCGGCGCTCGACCCGATCGCCACGCAACGGATCGAGGATCTGATGCAGGAGCTGCTCTCCGAGTACACGATCGTGATCGTCACGCACAACATGCAGCAGGCCGCCCGCGTCTCCGATCGCACGGCGTTCTTCACGGTCGAGGTGCTCGGGGACGCCGGGCACCGGACCGGCACGATCGTCGAGTACGACCAGACCGAGACGATCTTCACCAACCCGAGCGATCCTCGGACGGAGGACTACGTCACCGGGAGGTTCGGCTGATGGCGCGTCCCCACTTCCACGAGGCGCTCGACGAGACGGAGCTGCGGCTGCTCACGCTCGGCGAGCTCGCGGGCAACGCCGTCCAGAACTCGGTCGAGGCGGTCCTCGAGCACGACGACGCAGGGGCCGCACGGGTCGTCGCGGGCGACGACGAGATCGACGAGATCTACCTCGAGCTCGACAGCCGGTTGCTCTCGCTCCTGGCCCTGCAGGCTCCGGTTGCGGCGGACCTGAGACTGGTCTCGGTGATCATGCATTCGAGCCTGCATCTGGAACGTATCGGGGACCAGGCCGTGAACGTCGCGAAGATGTACCAGGTGACCCAGGACCTGCCGCCCAACGCGACGATCCTGCAGCAGATCGGTGAGATGGGACACATCGTCGTCGAGATGGTGCGGGTCGCGATGGACGCGCTCAAGCGCCGGGACCTGGAGCTGTGCATGCGACTGCCGAAGATGGACGATCCGGTGGACCGCCTCAACCGCAACATGCATTTCGAGGTGGCCAAGCTGGCCGACGACACGAAGGCGCTCGAGTGGGGGATGCACATGAACCTCGCGGCCCGCGCCCTCGAACGCGTGGGCGACAACGCCGTCGACATCGGCGAGCAGGTCTCGTTCCTCGTCTCGGGCGAGTTCCGGGAGTTCACGGACGCCTCGCATCCCGGCGGCGTCGCGCCCGATGCAGGCTGACGGCGCCCGGATCCTGGTCGTGGAGGACGAGGAGTCCCTCGCGGACTCGGTCCGCTACAACCTGGAGCGCGAGGGGTACGCGGTGGCGGTGGCCACCGACGGGCGACGCGCGCTCGAACGGTTCC
>DASXTX010000119.1:0-3917 GCA_036505195.1 Actinomycetota bacterium | reverse complement strand
TTCCCAAAGCACCTCGGCGTCGCCGCCGAGGCGATCTGCGGCAGCGTAAGCGCGGCGACGGTGGCCAGGATCACGAAAAGGACCAGCCTTCGCATCTTCCCCACCTCCCCTTGGGGGGTGCGCTCCTCCCCGTGGGGGAGCGTGCGCCCTCCGATGCGAATGCCGTCAACGGTAGGCTCGAATCCGGCGGAGTGCAAGAGGATAGGACCCCCGTTTGCCCTCTCCGAGCGGGTGAAGTCGATCGAGCCTGGTATACGCCATCGTTGACTCGGAATGCATGTTGGCGTGCCTGTCTATGCTGGCGCACCCCTCCGTAAACTCCGTCGAACATGAATGCCGACCTATTGGTAACTGGTGACGATCCGCAGGATCAATTGGAGCCGTTCGTCCGCGACGACCGCCGGCCGGAATCCGAACAGCCCAGCTCCAAGATGGACTTCTATCGGATCGACTTACCGAACGAAGGCTTCTTCCTCACCCTGGATGGACGTTGGACGAACTCCGCTCTGTCGGCTGAGCTGGATTGGGACGGCATGCGCCGCGCCTGGGCGAACAACCTTGACGCCATCTATGACGCCTGGCACCAAGGGAACAAAGCCATCATCCTCGTCGCCGAACCGCCTGCCCCTGGAGAGCCGAAGACGGATTACGTGGCGAGGAACTCCGACTTCTGCACCCACGCCATCCTGCATGAGGGTAACTGGCTTGAGGCAACCGGCATCGGGCCGTGGGTTGATCCTTCCTGGTCTGCTCGGTGGCAGGAGTTCGTGCGTGGACTGCCTCAGGGAATGCGGCTCACGGTGGTCGAATATCACTTCTGAGCGTCGTCGAGCGACATTCACGAACACTCGCTCACGACGGTCCTGTTCCTAGACGGAAGGCTCGCCATGCAGGGCCTGCAGAACTACATAATCCGCACGATGAGGATTGTGTTCATCGTCCTGGTCTCGATCGCCGTCTCGGCCTGCGAGAGTCAATCTCAGGGGGTGGCCAACGTGCGTGCTGCCGCTGACGTGATGGAGGAGTCCGGGCCCTTCGCCGTCGAGATGATCCTCGACCTGGAGATGCCGGAGTCTCTCACGTCCGTAGAGTCAACGATCCATGGACGGATTGACCTGTCGGCGGGGAGATCGACGTTCGAAGGGGGATCCAACGATGGAGACGCATGGACCGAGCTTGTCGTGGACGGCGTTGCGTACCACTCCCACGGAGAGATACTGAACGCCCCCGACTGGTGCGCCGTTCCGCTCTCGAACTTCGACGGCAACGCTCTTATCCAGACTGGACCCCTCTTCGGCGATGTACCCGATCTCCTTCGATCCGTGAGCCACGCCTCGGTCGTACCGGATATGTCGACTCCTGACTCGACGGCTTATCGCGTGACCGTTCCCACCGAGGAGACGCCCTCGGGCGCCCGCGTCGAGGGGAATGAGGCGACGGTCTGGCTCGATGACGCCGGTCGACTTGCTCGGGCCGAGTTCGCCTTCTCCTTCCCCGTGGCGGGGTCAAACGATCCTGCCGTCGGCCATGCTCGATGGGTTCTCTCTGACTGGGGCGACGCAGAGGTAGAAGTCACCTCGCCCCCAGACGACGAGGTCGAGAGATTCCCTGACTGCTCCATCTAGCCCGCCCTTTTTCTAGAGCGATGAGGGAGGAGCTGGTCCGGCAGATCGCCCGCCGCCGAAAGGGTGGGCAGTCGTGAACGGAGGCCTCCGGGGCTCGCCCGTTAGGGGCCACCTTGGGGGCACGGTCGGTCCGCGTTAGCGGAGGGCCGGGGTTCGTCCGCCCCGGCTCCCCACCCGCTAGGCTTCGGCGCATGGCGACACTCTCGGTTCGGTTTACGAATGGCGACACGGACTCGTGGAGACTCACCGACGAGCTCGCTGCCAACCTTAGTGACTTCCTCCTGAAGTTGCTTAGCTCGTCCGCTCGAGATCAGATCTTCAGCTTCCCAGTCGCCGTCGAGGAAGGTGGTGTTGGGACGGACTACGGCTACGTGAGTCTCCGACTCACCGAGGTCGTTTCGTTGCACCTGGACGGCCTGGTGAACGAAGCCGCAGCGGCCGCGCTATGGGCGGAGTTACAGGGTCCCGACGGCACCCGCTAACTGGACGCCTTTCGCTCCTCCCCGACCAGCGTTTTCGCAGGTCAAGTAAGCCGTTTCGGCCTTCGTACCTTCTAAGCAGCGGGTCGCAGGTTCGAGTCCTGCCCGGCGCGCTTGCGCAGGTCAGAGGCCATGTTCGGCCTCCCCGTTTGACTCCCACTACTGATCAGATCCCGGTCGTCGCTCTGGGCGATCACGTCGCGCGGCCGAAGCAAGAGCGCTCGTTGTGCCGCGAAGCGCAGCCGCCGAGCTCCTGCGCTTGTTCGCCGCCGTTCGATAGAGGTACCGGCTGGATCGTCCATCTCTCGGCCTCGGTGCCAGCGTTTCCAAGACTCTGACGAACACGAGCCGAGATGCATGCGCTGAAGCCTACGCAGTCACTTCACCGAGATGATTGCTACCACCCTCCCGGTCTGGTCCACCAGCTGTGCGGTGAGGTTCATCTGGCAGCGTGTGTGCAGCGGTGGGTGAACGACCCACACCTTCGATGCGGCCCGCACCCGACCGAACTTCGACTGGCCCCAACCGTTCTGGCACGTGATCGTCCACCCGAACGAGATCCCCTGACCGGGCTTGGCCCGGACGGTGAAGAGGACCTGGTCCCAGTTCCTCTCCGGCGCCTGCGCGTAGGCGGGCCACGTGTCGTACGCGATGTCCTTGGCCAAGATCTGCGCCGCTTGAGCAGGAGCGGCCGTGACAAGTGTCAACCCAACCGCGATCGTGATGACAGCAAGTCTCTTCACCTCTCCTCCTCACTCTCCGCATCGTGAAACCATCTCCACGAACGCTTCTTTAGGCATCGGCTTGGTCATACCTGTTCTTGAATCCGACCAGGGCCAGGTCGCAGCCGAGCTCGAGAACTCGCCGATCCGGTTGGTTCGCTCGAAGTCGGAAAGCACGAGGACGTGGAGCAGCTCGGGCGACATCCGCAAGCGAGACGGCCCTGTTCCTACTCCAGCTGCGGGCGGAGCTTGATGATCTCGCAGGACCTGAACGTGTCGTGCTTATCCCCGATACAGCGGTCTCGTCCGGGTCCACCCGCCAGCGGGCCCGACGACCGTTGATCCGGTCGTCGCCGCCTCGCCCACCGATGATCTGTGGGCCGTTCATACCGTCGATGCGATCGCCGTTCGGCGTCCCCGTCACGATCGTGGGCGACTTCGCCTCCGCCGCCAGGCTCGCAAGCACGATGACGATGACCGTGACCGCCACGAATGCCACCCTCACCGTGAAGCCGATTGAGCCTCTGATCTCGATCACCCTCCCGTCGCCTCGGAGTAGCACCGGTCATCGGCCTTCTGCGCTAGTTCAGAGGCGGACCGAAGACGCCCGCGCTGAGTGGGCTGCGTTGGTCGTCAGGTCGGATCGGCGCCGTGGCCCGCCGAGTGGGCATCTTCAGGGGCGCCCAACTCGCCGCATCGAGACCTGGGGCCGACGTACCCGAGCCCTTGCCTGGCGGAACAGGCTCAGAGCCACCCGTGCGAAGCCGCCGTTACCGCACTGACGTCCGCCGACCCGGCCGTCGTGTGACCGCTCGGCGCGATCAGGTCGAGGTGCGTGTCCCGACGCGCGCGTCAGGCTCCGCCGTGAGGAACGCGCGCGCTCGACGCCAGGCGAGGATCGGGACGAAAGCTCGGACCGGGGCTCCCTTGAAGTCACCGATCGCCCGCTCGGCTGCCTCGTCGATCCGATCCTTCGGAACGATCCCTTCGAACTCCTTGGCGAGTTGCTGCCGAAGCGCCGGCAGTGGGTCGTGCTGCTTCTCGTACTGCTCGAGTTCCGCGGTCATGCGTGAGCCTCCCGGTAGCTCATC
>DASXTX010000118.1:0-7032 GCA_036505195.1 Actinomycetota bacterium | reverse complement strand
ATCTCCTCGACCGAGCGCTCGATGCGTTCGGTCCCGTCCTTGGACTCGGAGCTGCCGTGGTGGATCAGGACGGCGGACACCACGACGAACGAGAACAGTTGCAGGAACTCCGATTGCCAGTTCTCCAGCGTCGACTGCCCGAACTCCACCCAGAAGTCCGACAGGTGTGCCACCTGGCCGTGGGCCGCCTGTTCGTGGGCGAACGACGACCATTCGGCGAGGCCCTGTGCGGCCCAGCTCACGAGGAACAGGATCGCGAAGGTCAGGCTGAGGCCGAAGTTGCGCCAGAGACGGCGGACCCCCGATCGACGCCGCTCCTGGACGATGCTGCGCACGAGCATGCCGAACAGGAACGCGGACGTCCCGACCAGGACGAGCGAGGTCGTCCACAACGCGAGGTCTTCCATCAGGGTGATCCGGCGTCGGCTAGATCCAGCGACGGCGCCTGGCCGGACGCCGCACGATGACCGTTCGCTCATCCGCGCCGCCGCCTCGGCGGAACAACACGAGCAAGAGCAGGACCGCCGCAACGGCGATGATGACCCAGACCCATGGCTGCATCGTTCGCCCCTTCCGTTGATCGATCGATGCCTACCCGAGGAGGCGCTGCGTCACACACCGGGCGAGGCCGACGAGGACGACGTCGACGAGGCCATCGACGCCGATCGCGACGAGACGGTCCGCTACCGCGTCTCGCAGATGGATCGGGTTGCAACGCACTCGGGCCCGGCTCGCGGCGCGAGCCGGGCCCTCGGTGCACCACCGCCGGGGTTTCAGGAAGCCTTGGGTACCAGGTCGTTCAGGACCTCGACCTCCGCCGGGCGACGCCCGCGGACGGCGGAGAGGTACTCGTGCCGTGGCTCGTGCTGCCAGCAGAGCTCGGAGCGGTTGTAGCGGGACAGAACGGTTCGGCATCGGGACGCCTCACAGATGCGTCCGGCGACGCCCAAGCGTGGACCCTTCCCCGCGGTCCCGGGCCGGCTCCCGACGAGTCGGAGCTGATCGCGCTCGAGACCGATTGCCATCGTGCTCATCCGCCCTCCTTGGCTCAGGCTGGACCGCTGGGCGCGCTCTACCCCCCGGCGAACGCGCCCAAACTGGGATCGGCCGACTTTTTCGGGGCACCGTTGCAGCCCGGGCCGGGCACGGACCGGGTGTCTCGGCCGTCGCTATCATGGGCGGCCGGAGGATCGAGGCATGGCGCACGAGTTCGAGATCGCTCGGGACATCGACGTCGACGCCCCCCCGGAGCGGGTCTGGGAGGCGGTGGCGACGGGTCGCGGCTGGGACTCCTGGTTCATGGGCCGCAACGAGATCGAGCCTCGCCAGGGCGGTCGCGTGCGCTGGAGCATCGGGGACTTCACCGCCGAGTCCACGGTGACCACCTGGGATCCGCCGAGACGCTTCGTGAGCACGGGCGTCGAGTCGCCCGACGGGAGCAAGCATCAGTTCGACTACCGGATCGACCAACGCGAGGGCGGTGGCTCCACGATCCGGTACGTGCACAGCGGCATGCTCGGCGGGGACTGGGAGGCCGAGTACGAGGCGATGAGCGAGGGCGACCCCATGTACCTCGCGAAGCTCGCCGAATACATCACGTACTTCTCGGGCCGGTTCGCGACCTCGATCGACGCCCACGGGCCCGACGTCCCCGACCGCGACCGGGCCCTGGCGACGTTCCGGCAGGCCCTCGGTCTGGGCGACGATGCCGCGGTCGACGACAAGGTGCGGCTGACGCCCGAGGGGCTCGAGCCGATCGAGGGCGTCGTCGACTACGTGTCCCCGAGCTTCCTCGGCGTGCGGTCGGACGACGCGATCTACCGGTTCATCTACGGGTTCGACGGCTCGACGATGGTCGGGCACCATCTGTTCGCCGAGGGCGTGGACCAGCAGCGGGCCGAGGTGGCGTGGTCGTCCTGGCTCACCCGTGTGTTCGGCGGCGACGGCAACGGTTCGGGCTAGACTGGCGACCTTCCCTTCCACGTCATCGGAGGTGCGGTGGCGCCCGAACGACCGTCCCCGACGGATCAACGCGACCGAGAACGCAGCCGGGTCTCGCGCCTGCTGAAGTCGCACGCGCCGCCCGACTGGGAGCGGCGGTTCCGCGCGACCGAGCTGCTCGACGCGGTGATCGACGGCGAACCGATCCAGATGTTCGTGATGGCCGCCGACATCCGCGAGTCCACGACCCTCATGAAGGAGTCGGTGAAGTTCGAGCGGTTCGCGGCGATCATGGACAAGTTCGTGAGCTCCGTGCGGCTCGGGATCCGGCGTTCGGGCGGGTGGTTCGACAGGTTCACCGGCGACGGGTTCCTCGCGTACTGGATCGTGCAGTCCGCGGCGCCGGACGAATACGAGGAGCGCTTCGTCCAGACCGCGGGCGACATCGCGCACACCGCGAACATCCTGATCGACCTGTTCCACCGCCGCGTCCTCGAGGACTTCCGCAGCAACTCGCGGAACCTGTCGTCGGGCGTCGGCCTCTCGATGGGGCTGGACGCCGGGCCCGGCTACCTCGTGAAGATCGCGGACGAGCTCACGATCGTCGGCCCGCCGGTTGTCGGCTCCGTCCGGATGGTGACCGCCGCCGCGCTGCCGAAGGAGATCGTCGCGAACGTCTTCCTGGGCGAGCGCCTCCGGGAGGGGCAGGACGGCGTGTACGAGGCGCTCGGCGTCAGGGTGAACCGAGAGTTCCGTCCGACCAAGGAGTACCCGAGGGGTCAGGAGGTCTACGCCCTGACCTTCGAGCAGGATGGATCCGAGCTCGTGACGCCGAACGAGGACGCCGACGAGGAGGCCCCGAAGGACGTGGTCGAGGTGTCGGATGCGACGGGGGCGGGCGACGGCAAGGTCGCCTGAGGACCCGGGGTCCGATCCCCCCGAGATCCGGCTCGTCCCGAGCGACGCACTGCGTCCCGACGAGGTCGTGGTTCTGCGCGAGCTGTTCGACGAGGCCTGGAGCGACGACGCCGAGGGGTTCACCGACCGGGACTGGAGCCACGCCGTCGGAGGGGTCCACGTGATCGCGGAGGCGGACGGGCGCGTGGTGGCGCACGCCTCCGTGGTCCAACGGGAGCTCCACACCGCCGGCCATCGCCTTCGGACGGGGTAGGTCGAGGCCGTCGCGACGCGCCCGAGCCATCAGCGGGAGGGACTCGGATCCCTCGTGATCGGTGAGGTCGGCGAGCTCATCGATCGGACCTATCGACTGGGAGCCCTGGCGACCGGCGTCGGGGGGTTCTACGAGCGACTCGGATGGGTGGTGTGGGAGGGACCGACCTCCGTCCGGACGGCGGCCGGGCTCGTTCGAACGGCCGAAGAGGACGGGAATGTCTTCGTCCGTCTGACCCCGACGTCTCCGGAGCTCGACCTCTCGGCGCCGATCAGCTGCGACTGGCGGCTCGGAGACGTCTGGTAGCTCGGCCCTCATCATCAGAACCCCCCGTGACCGAGACGTCGACGAAGCAGTCGGCTGAGAGAGAATGACCCGATGACGCCGACCGTTGGAGGGGGACGCGGATGAGCACGGCCGGGTCGGACGCATCGACCACCGCGATCGAACCCTGGCTGGCCGTTCGCGATGCCCCGGAGGCGTTGGACTTCTACCGGAGCGCGTTCGGCGCGGTCGAGGCGTATCGACTCGACGACGACGACGGGCGACCGGTCGTCGCGCAACTCTCGATCGGCGGGGCGGCGTTCTGGATCCAGGACGACGCCGACGCGAGCCCGGTCGCACCCGGGGTGGGGTCGGTCAGGATGATCCTGTCGGTCGGGGACCCTGACGCTCTGTTCGAGCGGGCCGTGGCCGCCGGGGCCGCCGCCGTGGCACCGGTCCACGACGAGCATGGGTGGCGCACGGGACGGCTGACGGATCCCTTCGGGCACGACTGGGAAGTCAGCCGACGACTCTGACTCGGCGGTGGACGACCCCCTGGGCCAGGATCGGTCGCGCGTCCTCCGCTCGCTCGCGGCGGGTGGTTCCGTCGACCCCGCCGCGGAGGCCGATGTGCTACTCGAGGCCTCGAACGCGAGGGTTGGACCTCTCGAGGAGCTGCTCGCTCGCCGGCTCGCCGGAGAGCCGCTGGCGTGGATCGTCGGTTGGGTGCGCTTCTGCGACGTTCGCGTCCGCGTCGACCCCGGCGTGTTCGTGCCCCGCCCGCAGACCGAGGCACTGGCCCGCCGGGCGGTGGCGCTGCTGCCGGCGGAGGGGATCGCGGTCGACCTGTGCGCCGGCAGCGGGGCGGTCGCCGTCGTCCTCAGCACGGCACGCCCGCGAGCGACCGTGATCGCCACCGACGTGGATCCCGTCGCCGTCGCGTGTGCCGGCCGGAACGGCGTGGAGGCGCTCCTGGGCGATCTCGACGAGCCGTTGCCGCCCGCGCTGCGCCGGAGCGTCGACGTCGTGACCGCCGTCGTCCCGTATGTGCCGACCGAGGAGCTCCATCTCCTGCCGCGCGACGTCCTCGCGCACGAGCCCCGTCGCGCGCTCGACGGCGGGCCGCGAGGGACCGTGGTGCTCGAACGCGCCGCCCGCGCCGCTCCGCGCTGGCTCCGGCCGGGCGGCAGAGTCCTGCTGGAGCTCGGCGGCGGGCAGGCCGACGAGCTCTCCACGACCATGGCGGACGCCGGGCTGTCGGCGATCCGGGTACATCGGGACGAGGAAGGACGAGACCGCGCGATCGAGGCGCGCCGGCCCGATCCGCCCTTCGGGGGCCGTGTCTCGCGTGCGGACGGTTCCGCGGACTAGAGTCCGGGCCGTGAGCGATCATCGGGCGGAACGGGTCGCGCGCAACGAGGCCACCTCGAGGGAGATCAACGAGGGGCTCGAGCAGGCCCACGAGAACGCTCCGTCCGACCGCTATCTCCGGATGGTGTGTGAGTGCGGCCTGGCCACCTGCGACCGCATGATCGCGATCACCACGCCGGAGTACGAACGGGTCCGGAGCGATCCACGGTGGTTCGCGGTGCTCCGCGACCACGTCGTGCCCGACGCGGAGATCGTGCTCGAGGAGCACGAGCGGTTCGTCGTCGTGGTGAAGCGCGAGGGGACGCCCGCGGAGATCGCCGAGGCGAAGGACCCGAGGAGCTAGCCGGGGCTGGTGGAGCCATCGATCTCGAGCTCGAACCAGTACCTGCCGGCGCCGTGGCCCCACCTGGTGGCGAGGGTCTCGACGAGGTACAGGCCCCAGCCCGACTCCGCCCCAGGGCTCGGGCGGATGCCTCCGGCCACCGGCGGCGCGCCGCCACGACCCCCGTCGATCACGTCGACCCGGAGCCTGCCGTTCTCGACCTCCACCGCAACCCGGATCGTGTCGTTTGGACCGAGCCGCGCGTGACGCATGCTGTTCGCGACGAGCTCGCTCACGAGGAGCCGGGCGTCGTCCAGCGCGGAGGCAGGGACGGGGAGGTCGGCGAAGGCCGACCGCACGTCCGTCAGGGCGTCCGACACCGCGGGCATCTCGAGATCCAGGCACTGCCTGGCCCCCGACGCCGATCGCCGGCTCTGGACCTGCATCTGGGGATTCTTCCCCGTCGGGCACCATCCAACACGTGCGGTCGGGTGGCGGCGGACCTCTTCGGTCGGTCCGGGTGGAACCCTCAGTCGATGCAAGGTTTGCCGGTCGGGCATCTCCCCCAGGGCCCGCTCGAGCTAGGAAGCCTCGGAGTCGCGGAGCACCGCGTTCAGGACGTGATCGAACAGCCCGAGATCGTCGGGCTCGACCGTGATCGACTCCATCTTGCCCTGCTCGTCGAACCGGGCCCGCACGCGCAGCGTCATCTCGACGTCGTGATTCGGGCCGTGCACCTTGATGTCGTGCCGCACGATCATCTGATCACCCTCGTGGAGGAACGAGATCCGCCTATGTTCCGATTCCAACACGCGTCGCAGGGCGACGACGCAACGGCCGACCTCCGCAAAGCCCCCGTAGGTGCCCGAGAGCCACGATGACCCCGGCAGTTCCATGACCACGTCCGGTCGCATCGACCCCTCGATGGCGTCGAAGTCTCGGCGCATGAACGCACCGATGTTCGCGATGAACTGAGCCTCACGCTCCGCCCGGAGCGCGGTCTCGGACCGAGGGTCCATGCACGAGGCATCGGCACCGGGCCTGGCCCGGTTGAGCCGGAAGGCATCCCGCGAGCGCGCCGTGCTCAAGCCCGAGGAGGGTGTGCCGATTTAGGTACTCGGAGGACTGGCTTTCCCATGCCCGAGCCACAGCCGGACGATCGAGCGACCATGGACACGAGCCCCCGAACGCCCACCTCGATCCGAGTGCCCATCGCATGGAAGTTCTTCGCGCTGCTGTCGCTGATCATCCCTTCCCTCCTCGCCGTTTCCTGGGTGGGCGGCAGGGGCATGGTGGGGATGAAGGAGCGACTCGACACCGTCTACGACGACAACCTCATGAGCACACAGGCGATCGGATCCCTCTCGGTCGCACTCGAGGAGGCCGAGGAGATGTCGCTGCGCCTCGTCAACGAGGTCGATCGCGCCACCATCGTCGGCCTCGACTCGGAGCTGCGACAGGAGGTGTTTCCCGAGGTCGCCCGGCGCCTGAAGACGTCCGCGTCCAGTCCGGCCCGGACTCGTCGGAGGACGGCGTCGTGGCCCGGAGCCTCGAGGCCGGCTGGGGCGAGTTCGTCGCCTTCGCCAACTCGCGGGCGTTCCTCGCCGCCACCAGGGGGCCGAGCGACGACGATCGCACGGTCTCCTCGACCGTGGAGCGGTTGAGCACCTCGCTCAGGATCCTGACCCAGCAGCTGGAGACTCAGGAGACGCGCCAGGCGCAGGTAGCCATGGTCGAGGCCCAGCGCGCCCATGCCCACAGCCTCTGGGTGCTCCGCACGATCGTGGTGCTCGGGCTGCTGGCCGGGGTAGGCGCGACACTCTGGCTGATCCGTTCGGTCGTCGTTCGGACGAAGGAGTATTCGAGCTTCGCGACGCGGGTCGCGGCGGGCGAGCTCAACACGAGGGCTCGTCCGCGTGGACACGACGAGCTCACGGATCTCGGTTGGGCCCTGAACGAGATG
>DASXTX010000117.1:0-15189 GCA_036505195.1 Actinomycetota bacterium | reverse complement strand
CGGATCACGGCCCAGGACGGGTTCGATGACTCCGAGGCCGGCGTGACCGTCAGGGTGCAGCGGCGTCGACCCCACGGCGGGTGGCGGGGTGTCGGGGTGGACCGGTCGAACACGAAGGGTATCTTCCGAGAGCGCGTGGGCGATCGCCCCGGCGTGTACCGAGCCATCGCCGTGCGCAGGGAGCTGAATGGGGGCAACAGCGTGTGCCCCCGAGATCTTTCGCCACGCGTGAAGCACCGCCACTAGCGGCGGCCGGCGTGACGGTCAGGTAGCGATCGCGGTCGGATCGGCGCTCAGCGTCGTGCGCCCCCAGGCGCCTCCGCCCTTCGGGATCGGCCCGGGGCGAGCGAGGTAGTTGCCCTGACCGTACGCGATCCCGAGTCGTCGCAGCGTCTCGACCTCCTGCTCCGTCTCCACGCCGTCGGCAACGACCATGGCCCCGATGTCGAACGCCAACCCGATGAACGGCGACACGGGCTCGTGGCCCGTCCGGTCGGCGGACATCTCGCGGAGCATCGACATGTCCACCTTGATGAGGTCCGGCGCCAGCCTCACGATGTGACGAAGGCTCCGCGGCCCCGATCCGACGTGGTGGACGGCGACGCGCACGCCGTCGGCGCGGAACTCATCGAGGGCACCGGTCGGGAGCTGGTCGGCCGAGTACTCGTTCAGCTCGAGCGCGATCCGGCTCCGGTCGGCTCCTCGGATGAGATTGCGGAAGCGATCGGACAAGGCGGTCTCGGGCGAGATGGACACGGCGAGGAAGGCGTCCGAAGGGAGCACCCCCACGTGGCCGAGCGCCGCGTTCAGGGCGACGAGCTCCAGATCGATGAGCCATCCGTGCTTCGCGGCCTCGACGAGCCAGCTCTCCGGTGACCTCATGGGGCGGGTCCGGAAACGGGGCAGGGCCTCGACGGCGACGACGCGGAGCGTCGCCAGGTAGGCGAGCGGCTGGTAGGCGAGCTCGACGGCCTGACGCTCGATGATCCGCTCGATCTGCTCCCGCGGGTCGCTCCCCAGGGGCGATCCGTTGCCGTTGGAGGACCCATCACCCTCGGCGGTGTCGGCGATCGCCTCGAACACGCCGTTGACCGCCCTCGGCGAAAGCTGGGTTCCTCCCTCGGCGGTTCCGTGGATGGCGTCGAGGATCTCCTCGTTCGACGCGGTCTTCCCCACGTAGCTCAGCGCGCCCGCCCGGATCATGGTCAGGACGCTCTCACGGTCCTCGGCCGCGGACAGCGCGAGCACCCGCGTGGAAGGGCTCAGCCGGGCTATCTCGGCCGCCGCCCGCGGCCCGCCGCCGGGCATCCGAACGTCGAGCAGGGCCACGTCGGGGAGCCGCCACGCCGCGAGATCGATGGCTCCCTGCGCGTCCGGCGCCGACCCGACGATCTCGAGGGAGGGGTCGGATCCGATCACGCTGGCCAAGGACTCGCGGACGATCTGCTCGTCGTCGGCGATCAACACCCTGATCCGATCCACCCCGGGCCTCCGGTCCGTGCCGAGACGTCGTCGACGCGAGCGTGCAGCTCGTCTCGGGTGCCGCGCTCGCCGCAACCCTGGTCCAGGTATCGGCGAACCGACCTCGGTGCTTAGCGTCGGCTGGCGCTCACGTGGAACGAGGGCGAACGGTGTAGGGGCCGACGTCGAGAGCGGACCGATGGTCGTAGGCACCTCGCGAACGCACCTGCGCGGGAGGCCGAAGGTCGCAGGTCCTTCGAGGCCATCGGGTCCTCGAGGGCCACCTAAGGATGGACACGGGGAGCCATACGTTCCACGATGCGGGCCGGCCGATACCGGAAACACAGGTTCACCCACCGACACTTGGAGGCCCGAGTTGGCTACAGCAGAGCGCATCAAGGTGCTGGTAGCGGATGACGAGGAGACCGTCCGGGACGTGCTCGAGGCCCTGCTCGGCTCGGAGCCCGAGATCGACATGATCGGCGCGGCGGCGGACACCGAGACCGCGATCGAGCTCGCCTGCAGGATGCTTCCGGACGTCGCGCTCGTGGACGTGCACATGCCGGGGGGAGGCGGAACTCGAGCCACGCGCGAGATCCTCCGACGGTCGCCGCCCACCAAGGTGGTCGCGTTGTCCGTTCACGAGGACGTCTCGACGGTCCTGACGATGCTGCGCGCAGGCGCCGTCGGCTACGTGGTGAAGGGCGACTCGACCGACGAGATCCTGTCGGCGATCCACCGGACCGTCGAGGGCAAGACCAGCGTTCCCGAGCGCCTGGCCGTGCCGGTCGCCTCGGCCCTGCTCGAGCACATCCAGGGGCGACGCGACGCAGCTCGGACCCGGCAGCTCCAACGCGAGCGCGTGGAGCGAGCGATCGAGGATCGCGCGTTCAGGATCGTCTTCCAGCCGATCTTCGATCTGGAGAGCGGCGACGTGGTCGGGATGGAAGCGCTCGCGAGGTTCTCGGACCTTCCCGAGCGGCCACCGAACGTGTGGATCGCGGAGGCGGAGGCGGTCGGCATGCTCCTGGATCTGGAGCTGGCCCTTGCGAAGGCCGCGCTCGATCAGCTCGAGGCCCTCCCCCCCGATGTGTACCTGTCCCTGAACCTGTCCCCGGAGACCGCGGTGTCCGAGCGCGTGCGAGGCCTGCTCGAAGCCGCCGACCCGAGCCGCTTCGTGGTGGAGTTGACCGAACACGCTCCGGTCGCCGACTACGACGAGCTTCGGGCGTCGCTTTCGGGACTGCGTGAGCGCGGCGTGCGGCTGGCGATCGACGACGCGGGGGCCGGCTTCGCGAGCCTGCGCCACATCGTGCGGCTGGATCCGGACATGATCAAGCTGGACATCACCCTGACGCGCCGGATCGAGAGGGATCCGGTGCGCCAGGCGCTGGCGGTGGCCCTCGTGTCCTTCGCGAACCAGGTCGGGGCGACCGTCGTCGCCGAGGGCGTGGAGACCGAGCTCCAGCTCGAGGCGCTCCGGGCGGCCGGGATCCGGTTCGTCCAGGGGTTCCTGCTTGGCGCACCCGGGCCGGCGCCCGTCGCCGAGGCCGGTTAACCTTTGGAGGAGTTGTGCCGATAGGACGACAGGCCGGAACAGCCACGCTCCTGTGCGTGCGCTGACGGACGGACGAACGGGCGGTGGACGATGAGATCTGCTGCTGCGAGTTCGAGAGCCCGGGAGCGCATGTTCGGCACGTCCTTGCGGGCCCTCCTCCTCCTGGCGATCGGGGCCTCCTTCGTGGTCGCGGCGGCACCCGCTCGAGGTTGCCCGCTGACGGACCCCGGCTGCGTCATCGAGACCGTCGACGAGGTCGTCGAGCCGGTTACCGAGGTCACCGACCCCGTGGTGGATCGGGTGGTCGACCCGGTGACCGAGGTCACCGATCCGGTCGTCGGGACGATCGGACGCGTGATCAACGGGGTAGAGGACACGGTCGACCCGATCGTCGACGTGACCGAACCCCCTGCGCAAGGTCACTCCGACGCCGGCCCCGATCCTCGAACCGGTCCGGGCGCTTCGCCGGGTGACTCCGGCGACGGACGCTCGGATGTGGGCTCGGGCAGCTTCGTCGAGCGCCCGATCCCGCCACCGGCTCTGGTCGGCGGCGGGTTCATCCCGAGCCTCGAATCGGTTCGCCCGATCTCCGACGTTCGGATCGGTGCCTCGCCTCCCACGGAGCGGAGCGGCGTCAGCTTCGGGAACGTCGTGAAGGGACTCGTCGCCTTCCCCTTGGCGCTGGCGCTGATCGTCGGGGCGTTCCTGCTGGCGCAGAACCGCCTCGACCGCCGCGATCCCAGGCTCGCGCTCGCCCCGGTCGGCCCCGACGTCCTCGACTTCACGTGACGCTGTGGGAACCGCGCGGACGAACGCGCGCCCTCGAGCGAGCGAGCTCGTATCCCTCGCCGAGCGGATGGGCTCCCTGGGAGCCGTGCGGTGCGGGTTCGTCGCGCTGGTCCTCGTCTTCGCCCTCCTCTCGAGCGAGTCCGTGGAGGTCTCGCCGGCCGAACTGACCATCGGGTCCGCGGCCTACCTCCTCCTCGTCCTGCTGACGCCGTGGATCGTCAAGCGGCAACCCCGCAACCGCGCGCAGTGGGTCATAACGCTCAGCCTGTTGGCCGACGGCGTGTATCTCTGCTGGGCGACCTACGCGACCGGTGGAACCTTCAGCCCGCTCCGGTTCCTGCTCCTCGTCCACGTCGTCGCCGTCACCCTGCTCGCGTCCTACCGCACGGGCCTGAAGATCGCCGTCTGGGACTCCCTCCTGTATCTCGTGATCCTGTACGCGCAGGCCGCGAAGATCGTGCCGGTCCACGAGGCCTTCGCCTCGACGTTCCTCGCCGGCGGCGTGGACCTGAAGACCGCGATGCTGCAGCTGATCCCCCTGTGGGCGGCGGCGCTCGTCACGGCGACCTGCGCCGCGGTCAGCGATCGCGAGCTTCGAGCCCAGAAGGTCGACCTCGAGGAGCTCTCGGCCGTCGTGCGGGACCTGGACGGCCGGACGTCCGCCGCGGAGATCCCCGAGATCCTGCTGGGTGCGCTCTGCCGCGTCTTCGGCTTCGGTCGCGGGGTCGTGCTCGCCTCCCCGGAAGGCGACCTGTCGCTCATGGCGTACCGGGGGCCGGGCGACCCGCCGGATCTGCCGCCGGGGCACGACCGGGTCACGGAGCGGGCCTGGAACGAACGGCGGGCGCAGCTCGCGTCCAGGCTCGACCCCGAATCGGATCCACGCCTCGCGGCGCTGCTCCCGGGAGCGAGGAACATCCTCGTCGTGCCCCTGCTCGTGGACCGAGGGTTCCGGCTGGGGGTCGTCGCGGTCGAGCATCCGAACCGGCGGGGCCAGATCAAGCGGTGGATGGTCGTACTCGTGGAGCAGTTCGCCACCCATGCGGCCCTGACCTTGCAGAACGCCTGGTTGCTCGACGAGCTGGAGCGCAAGCTCGAGGAGAACCGGGCTCTGCAGCATCAGCTCGTGTCGAAGAACCTCGATCTCGAGGTCAAGGTCGCCGAGCGGACGAAGGATCTCACGAAGAGCCTTCGGAAGGTCCAGAGCGTGGACGAACAGCGACGCAGGCTCCTGGCCCGCCTCGTCCACGCCGAGGAGGACGAGCGTAAGCGGATCGCCGGCGATATCCACGACGATCCCATCCAGAAGATCGTGGCCACGAGCATGCGGCTCCAGCTCTTGCGGCACCAGCTGTCCGACCCCGAGCAGCTCGAGGTCCTGGACAAGCTCCTGTCGACCGTGCGCAGCTCGATCGAGAGCCTCCGCCATCTGATCTTCGAGCTGCGCCCTCACGCCCTCGACGAGGACGGCCTCGGCGCGGCACTGCAGGACTACCTCGAAAGCATCGAGTCCGACTTCGAGTTCAAGCTCGAGCAGCGCATCGAGAAGGAACCGCCCGCCGAGCTCAGGGTGCTCCTGTACCGCGTGGCGCAGGAGGCGATCACGAACATCCGCAAGCACGCCCGGGCCGAGCGCGTCCACGTCTTGCTGACCGAACAGGACGGCGGGTTCCTGGTTCGCATCGCCGACGACGGTGTGGGGTTCACGGCGCCGGAGACCTTGCAGTCGGCCCGAGGCCATCTCGGGGTCTCGGCGATGCGCGAACGCGCGGAGATGGCGGGGGGCTGGTGCCAACTGACGAGTCTGCCCGGCGAAGGCACCACCGTGGAGTTCTGGGTTCCCGGCGTCGCCCCTCAAGCGCCGGAGTCGTCGGAGGCGGAGGACGACGAGGTTCCGTTCGAGCGCCGGTCCGAAGAGGCCGCCTCGGTCCCGGTGAGCGTCGGCGGTCCGACGACCGAGACGTAACCGGTCCACCCCGCCAACGACAGTATCGTGACCGGGGAGCAAGGAGACCCGCATGACCAAGGTCGTCATCGACATGACGATGTCGCTCGACGGGTTCGTCGCCGGTCCGGATGACGGTGTAGCCGACCCGCTGGGTCGCCATGGTGGCGAGCACCTCTTCGACTGGTACTTCTCGGGCAGCGAGGAGTACCGGGATCCTGTCTTCCGGCCCGAGCCGGGCGCCAACCTCGACGAGGTCCGCCGCATGTTCGCCGAGAGCGGCGCGTTCATCTTCGGGCGACGGACCTACGAGATCGCCGGCGGCTGGGGCGGCAGGCATCCTGTGAACGGCGTGCCGGTCTTCGTCCTCACGCACGATCCGCCGGCCGACTACCCGCGCGGGCCGTCGGGTCTCACGTTCGTCACCGACGGCATCGAAAGCGCCATCCGCCAGGCACGGACGGTGGCGGACGGCAAGGACATCAAGCTCGGAGGTGCCTCCCCTGGCAAGCAAGCGCTTTCCGCCGGACTGTGCGACGAGATCCTGATCCACCTCGCGCCTTATCTCCTCGGTGGCGGCGTCCGGCTCTTCGACACGCTGCCGGACGGGATCCGCCTGGAGAAGCTGTCGGTCAACGACGGCCCGCTCGCGACCCACCTGCGATACCGGGTGATGCCGGACCCGCAGCCGAGATAGCCGGCGGCGGTCGGCACGGATGCACCTGTTGCACCCTCGCTCGGTTGCGTGCGTTGGCCTACTCGGTGTTCGGGTCCGCGTCGTCCCGCTCGCTGTGGTCATCGGGATGGTCGACGGCCCCCGGAGCCTCGTCGCGCACCGACATCGCCTGTTCCTCGGGCGCGACGAACGGGTCCCGTTCACCGACCGCCTCGCCGACCAGCTCGGACTCGTCGTCCGGCCCGTCCTCGTCGATGAGCCCAAGGTCGGTGTCGAGGATCGGTCGATCCGGCCGCTCCTCGGCGAGCCGCTCGTCGAACGGTTCGCCCCGCTCCTGCTCGTAGGCCGTCGTGCCGAACGACTCGGCGCCGGCCGCGCGATCCGCGTGCTCGATCGTCTCCTCGAGGGCCTCCCCGGAACCGTCGTCCCACTCATCCGAGTCCTGGTCGGAAGGCCGGTCGCGATCTTCGATGTTCCCCATGGCCGAGACCCCTCTCATCATCGGCGAGACGCTCCACCTCACCGATCATGATGACGCAGATAGCCGGAACTGGGTCGGCCGACACCGGTGCTTCGCCTACCGAACTCCTGGGTCGATGCCGGCCCGAACCGCGTACGCCTCGAGACGATCCGCAAGCTCCTTCGGGCGACTCAGGGCGGGGGTGTGTCCGCCCCCGATCTCGTCCGGGGTGATGCCGAGGCGCTCGTAGGCGACGCGGCGAAGGAAGGAAGCCGGGAACAGGCGATCGTCTCGACAGAGCAGGACCCGCGTGGGCACGTCCGGCCACGCCTCGAGCGGCAACGGCTCGTGCATCCGAGCCTCGGACTGCGCCCGCCCGTGCTTCAGCGCCTCGGACGCCCGCTCCGGCGGGACGTCCTGGTAGAACAGTGCGATCTCGTCGTCGTAGCGCTTGCGCACCTCCTCCACGTAGCGGGTGTCCGTCCAGTAGTCCGCGGGCGCCTCCCCTGGTACGGGGATCATGGGCGCGATCAGAACCAGCAGATCCACCGCCACGCGCTCGCAGACGAGGGGCGCCGTGAACGCGCCGAGCGATTGGGCGGCCACGAGCAGATCGGTCCGGTCGCCGATCGCCTCGACCACGGTGTCCGCGTACTCCGTCAGGCCGGCCGACTGATCGTCACACGGAAGGTCCGGCGCCACGACATCGTGACCTCGTTCGCGCAGCTCGGCCTCGACCAGATGCCAGTACCAGCCGACGTCGCCGGCGCCGTGGATCAAGACGAACGTAGCCATCTCGGCCCCCTTCGCGGACACGTGGATCGACGCCGATCAGCCCGCGTCGACCGCGGGTTCCGGCAGCGAGAACGTCATGGCGTCGGCGTCCATCTCGGCGCGGACGCCGAGCGGCATCGGGAGGTTCGGGGGGTCGTGGCCGATGTCGACGTTCCCGAGCACCGGGATGTCGCGCTCGCCCAGCACGTCCAGGACGATCTCGCGGAGCGTGTCCGGCCCGCCCTCGGTGGGATCGACCTCGAACGGAGTACCGACGATCATGCCCGCGATCCGGTCGAGCACGCCCGCGTGCCGCAGTACGTGCAGGTCGGTCCAGACCACCGAGCTCGACGTGAAGGCCTCCTCCCAGAACAGGATCGCGCCGTCGAAGTGCTCGGGGGTCAGCGCGTACGACGTGGACTGGACCCGCACCAAGCGATTGAGCATCCCGCCTACCAGCGGACCCTGCGCACGGCCCGAACGCCAGCACTCCCAGGGACGGCCCGGCGGCAGGACGCCCGGCGCGCCGTCGCCGGTCAGCACGCGGAGGTACACGTCCTCGAGCTCCTTGCGACGGCCGTCGTCGGTCTCGTGCCAGTAGCCGAACCCGTGCGTGACACAGTCGGAGTGCAGGGACACCAGGCCGGTGCGCGCGTGCAGCGCCAGATGCAGCGTGGAGATGTCGCTGAAGCCTAGCAGCGGCTTGGGATCGGCCCGTACGGCATCGAGGTCGATCAGGTCGAGATAGCTGAGCGCCAACCTGCCGCCGGTGAGCGCGAAGATCGCTCGCACCTCCGGATCACGCAGCAGACGGTTGAACTCCTCGGCTACCTCTCGGGGCGACGCGGCCGCCCACCACCACCGCCGGTCCAGGTCGACCAGTGGCGACACGCGGACCTCGAACCCCATCTGCTCGATCGCCTCGACGCCGCGCTCGAATAGCGACGCCTCACCCTCCTCCAGCCCGCCGGACAGGGCCGCCACCGCGACGACATCGCCCGACCGCAACGCCTTCGGACGCAAGATCGACGGCACGATGCGGTCTCCCCATCCTTGGTGGCCGGCCGCCCACGGCCGACCGATCGGCCAGTCTACGCACCGACCGCATCGATACGATGGCCTCCGGCACGGCACGGGAGACGTGCCTCCGACGTAGGAGTCACCGCGATGCGCTACATGATCCTGGTCAAGGCGACCCGCGCCTCGGAGGAGGGCGGCAAGCCGACGGAGGAGCTGCTCGGCGAGCAGGTCAGGTATCACGAGGAGCTCGCGGAGGCGGACATCCTCTATGACGCCGCCGGACTGAAGAGCTCCTCGCACGGCTGGCGGATCAGGTACGTGGGCGACGAACGCACGGTGATCGAAGGACCGTTCACGGAGTCGAACGACCTCATCGCCGGCTACACGATCATCCGGGTCGCCTCGAAGGAGGAGGCGATTGAATGGGCGACGCGCTATCCGAAGCCCTCCCTGGAGGACGGCGACGCCGAGATCGAGGTGCGCGAATTCTTCGAGTTCGACGATTTCGTGCAGGGCCCCGCGATCGCACGCTTCCGCGAGATCGGCGCCCTGGACCGGATCGCGAGCGACGTCGCTCGGGGTCGTCCCGACCTCGCGTCCGCCACCGCGCCGAACGGGACCGTGACGATCCTGTTCACCGACATCGAGGGTTCGACGCACATCACCGAGAGCCTGGGGGACCTCGAGTGGATGAACCTGCTCCACGAGCACAACGCGATCGTCCGCGACCAGGTCGCTCGGCACTCCGGGTATGAAGTGAAGTCGCAAGGCGACGGATTCATGCTGGCCTTCCCGTCGGCGCGCGAGGCGCTGAAGTGCGCGATCGACATCCAGCGCGCGCTCGGGCGGCGGGACTCCGACGACCTGCGCGTGCGGATCGGTCTGCACACGGGTGAACCCATCCGGGACGCCGACGACTTCTACGGCAAGGCGGTAAACCTCGCCGCGCGGATCGCGGCGGAGGCGCGCGGTTCGGAGATCCTCGTCTCCTCGCTCGTTCGCGAGCTCACCGAGAGCGCCGGCGAGTTCACGTTCGAGGGTCCCACGGACGCGGAGCTGAAGGGGCTCTCGGGCATGTACCGTCTCTCGACCGTCCGATGGCAGGAGTAGGTATGGCATCCGCAGCTCCCGAACAGCAGACCTTCTACGACGGGTGGGCGAACTACCATCGCCTGCTCCTCGACTCGCTCCGAGACCTCACCGCCGACCAGCTGCTCGTGCGCCCCGCCCCGAACATGTGGGCCGTCTGGCAGCTCGGCGGCCATATGGCGGCGTCCCGCACCTATTGGTTCCACGACATCCTCGGCGAGGGCGACCCCGCGCTCCGTGACCTGTTCCGCGTCCAGAGCACGACCGTCCCCGGCCTGTCGGTCGAGGACGCCACCTGGGAGGACGACGAGGACCACCCGCGCGGGCCCGCCGAGATCGTCGAGGGTCTCGAACGGTCGTGGGCGATGATCGACGACTGCCTCCGGCGTTGGACGTCGGAGGACCTGGCCGTCGAGTTCTCTCGCCCGCGCCCGACGGGCACCCAGACGTTCACCCGGCAGTGGGTCGTCTGGCACCTGATCGAGCACGACCTCCACCACGGCGGCGAGATCTCGCTGATCCTCGGCAGCCACGGCCTCACCGGTCTCGATCTCTGATCGAGGCCGCGCTGTCTCGCAACCGCACGAACGTCATACTCATCGCATGGCGCAGACGGGTTCGGACCGCGACCTGATGGCCGAGGAGGAACAACTCTGGAGCGAGCTTCACGGACTGATCGACACGCTGCCCCGAGACAAGGTGGAGGAGCCCGGGTACTTCGCCGAGGGGTGGACCGCGAAGGATCTCATCGCCCACATCGGTAGCTGGCTGGCCGAAGCGGGCGCGGTCCTGGAGCAGATCAGGTTCGGGACCTACCGGCCCGAGGAGATCGACATCGACGCGATGAACAAGACGTTCTTCGACTCGTTGCACGACACCGCGTATCCCGACGTGCGAGCGCAAGCGATCACCGCCCGCAACCGCATGCTGCGTGCCTGGGGCTCGCTCCCCGAGCACTCACCCGAGGCCGACCGGTGGATCGACAAGGCCGGCCCCGAGCACTACGCGGAACACCTCCCGCGCCTGCGGGAGTGGGTGCGGCAGCTCGGCCCGTAGTGGTCGTTGGCCGCGCGCACCTCAGTGCGAGGTGCGCGCCCCGAGGAAGGAGCGGTCGCCGATCCACAGACCCGGCGGGGCGGCCAGCAGCACGGCGATCGCGTCCAGCCGCGGCGCGTACTTCGCCCGCTTCTGCGTAAATCGTTCATAGGCCTCGTCGAGGGGACGCACCACGAAGCCGTCCTCCTTCATGTCCTCCAGAACGTCCTCGAACTCGTCGCGCTGGATCACCGCTTCCCGCTCCGTGAGCCGCAGATAGTAGAAGAGGTCCTCCACCGCGTGGACGCCCGTCCCGTACAGGAGCTTCGCGCGCTCGTCGGGCTCGTCGTCCACGGAGGTGATGATGAGCGTCGCCGCATCGAGCACCGAGCCGAGCGACGTGATCCACGAGGTGTTGTCGTGCGGCGACCTGAACACGGCGAGCAACGGGTAGGACATGTGGGTCTCGAGCACGTCGGCCACCCATCGCTCCCACTCCGCGAACAGATCCGGCAACGATGAGGCGACCCCCGCGCTCCCCATCCGGTGGAGGAGCTCGGGACCGGACGGAGGAGACCCGGCACGAGCGTCGAGCAGCAGCACGCCGACCTCGCGGCGGTTGAAGGCCTGGTACAGCACCGGGAGGTACGCGATCACCACGGCGAACAGCCCGAGGCCGCTCGCCCCCGCGGCCACCACAACGGCTCGCGTCGCTCCCGTGACGTCGCCGCCGAACCCCAGCGTGAACAGCGACGATCCCGCGACGTACAGGGCGTCCGAGAACGAGTCACCACCCCGCCCGATCCCGTCGACGAACGCGGGGCTCCACAGGATCAGGGCGTAGCCCAGCAGGGCGAAGGACACCCAGCCGACCAGCAGGAGGAGGAAGAAGAAGGGCGCCGCCCCGGCCAGGACCCGTTCGCGGGCCTGGATCGTCTTGCGGCGCACGCCGACCCATCTCCACGGACGCCAAAGCGCTCGGAACAGGATCCGGCTGAGACGTGACCGACCGCGCGCCGCTCGCGGCATGACGAGGGTCCGGAAGACGTCGAGCAGCGTCCACAGGAGGATCACGATGCCCGCCGGGAGCGCGATCCATCGCATCGCCGCAGCCTATCGTGGCACGGCGGGCGTTCCCGGCGATCAGGCGGCGCCGGAGCCCGTCTCGGGGAGGCACACGGTCACGTCGATGGGGGTGGACGTGACGACGCTCGCTCCCCCGCTCGGGTGCTGCCCGATGATCGTGCCCGGCGGCTGCTCGAGCGAGGCTCCGGGGATGTCGAACTCGGGGCACCGGCCCACGGTGACGTCGCCGAGCGCGAGATCGGCCGCCTCGAGCCGGAGCCGCAACGTGCCGAGCTGCGGATCGACCCGCACGCCGATGAGATGGGGAACGATCGCCTCGGCGTCGGACCTCGACGCGACCGCGACGGAGCCGACGACGAGGACCACGCCGACCACGCCGAACAGCATCCGCCGGCGGAAGAACGACGCGAGCGTCGGTGGCTCGCCGCCTCCGCCCGATGGATCCGAGCTCGCGCCCGAGTTCTCGGCGATGTCCGGGTGTTCACCGGGCGACATGCCCGTTCCCCCGAACGCCGACCACGATCGGAACGCGACGGACCACGCTCGCACCCTCTCGCGATGTACAACGGTGGTCAACCGTGAAGTTGCCCGGGCTAGCCGCCCGCCGCCTCGATCACCAGATCCGTCGTCAGGCCGAGCAGGAATCCGCCGAGCACGCCCCACAGCGTGAGGATCCACGAGAGGCGTCGCCCGCTCGCGAACAGCTCCCCGATCACATACAGGATCGCTCCCGCGGCGAGCGCCAGGAAGCCGACGAACACGTACTCGGAGCTGAACGCGGTCCCGACGATCGTCCCGAGGAAGGTCGGACCACCGGCGACGAGGCCCGCCAGCAGGAGCCATCCCCACGTCGCCTGGACCCCTGCGCCGGCGAGCGGCCCGACGATCCCGAACCCCTCGGTGGCGTTGTGGAGCGCGAAGCCGACCACGAGCAAGACCGCCAGCGAGATCTCATCCGCGTTGGCCGCCTGACCGATCGCGAGACCCTCGGAGAAGTTGTGCAGGCCGATCCCGACCGCGATCGTCATGCCGAGGCGGAGCGCCTCGCGATCCGGCGTCAGACCGATCTCGGCGACCGCCATCGCGCCCGGCCCGAGGCTCGCCCCGCGCGCTCGATGGAGGGTGAACCGGAAGAAGTACGGGAGGCTGAGGAGCCCGACGCCGAGACCCACGACGTAGACGAGACCGACGGCGACCAGCTCGCCCCATGCCCCGTCGACCACCGCTTCCTCGACCGGTTCGGTCGCGTGCGCGAGCACGTCGAACAGGAGGAAGACGAGGATGCCCGCGGACAGACCGCTGAGAAAGGTCTTGAGCCCGAGGCTCCCGCCCCTCAGACGGCCGAGCGGGAGCCCGAGGAAGATCGTGAACCCCGCCACCGCCCCCAGGGCGACCGTCTGCCACGTGCTCATCTCGTGCCCTCCGAGTTTCGCCGCTCGAATCCGACCTTCGTGATGGGGAACTCTAGGCTTAGACGCGTCGAAGCGTCAAGGCACGGCCCCACGAACGCCGCCCCGGCTACGATTCGCGCATGGCTCGCCCGGCCGCGCGCGCACCCAAGCCCTCCGCCCCGCTGGAGCGCGCGGTCCGCTCGGAGACGGTCAAGCACTACACCGAGACGATCTTCTACATCCGGCAGGAGGAGGGACGGGTCCGACCGGGGCGCCTCGCCGAGTGGCTGGGGGTGAGCGCGCCCACGGTCACGGTGACGCTGCAGCGGCTGGCCCGCGACGGCTTCGTCGAGATCGGGACCGACCGGAGCGTCACCCTCACGCCGACGGGCGAGGACCTGGCCGCCAAGATCGTCCGCGTCCACCGGCTGCTCGAACGGTGGCTGACCGACGTCCTGGGGCTCGATTGGGCGGCCGCCGACGAGGAGGCCCAGCGTCTGGCCTCCGGGGTCTCGGAGCTGGTGGCGGACCGGCTCGACGAGACGCTCGGGTACCCCGCCACGTGCCCGCACGGCAACGTCGTCCCGGGCCGCGAACCCCCGTACGGAGAGCTCGTCGCGCTGTCGGACCTACAGCCGGGGGTGCCGGCACGCGTGCGCCGCATCTCGGAGGTCGCCGAGCACGACGCCCCCGACCTGCTCCGGGAGCTCGATGCGTACGGGCTGGTCACCGGCGCCCGGATCGAGGTGAGCGGGGCGGACGCGAGCGTGCAGGCGATCCCGGTCGACGTCGGCGGCGTGACCAGACCGATCGGCACGAACGTCGGCCGGCTCATCTGGGTCGAGCGGGAGTCCCCCAGGAAGGCACCGACCGCGAAGCCGCGGCGACCGCCGTCCGGCCGTTGACGTTCTACGAGGACGCGGGTGTCGCCGAGGCGATCGTCCCCGGGCCCGGCTCATCCTTGGTGGCGCCGTCGAGCGTGAACATCTCGACTCGGTTCCGGCCGTTCGCCTTGGCCCGGTACAGCGCTCGGTCGGCGTTCCTGACGAGCCGAGCCGCGTCGGGGGCGTCTTCCGGGAAGACGGCGACGCCGAAACTCGCGGTGACGGCCGAGTCGCCCTCGAGGACGTTGATGTCCGCGATCGCCGTGCGGACGCGCTCGGCCACCTGGAGGGTCGTTTCGCGGTCGGCGTCCGGTAGCAGCATGATGAACTCCTCGCCGCCGTAGCGACCGACGAAGTCGCTCTCGCGCACCGTCGACGACAGGGCGACGCCCACGGCCGCCAGCACCTCGTCACCGATCCCGTGGCCGAACGTGTCGTTGATGTCCTTGAAGTGGTCGAGGTCCAGCAGCACCGTGCCGAGCGGCCAGAGCATCCGGGACGCCTGGGCCACCAGGAGCTTGAGCGTGTCCTGGACCGCGCGTGCGTTCGGCAACCCCGTCAGGGAGTCGGTGGCCGCGCGGAGCTGCGCGATGGAGAGGTTGCGGAGGTTCGCGAGGACGGGCGCTGCCTGCGTCACCGAGTCCTTCACGCGCAGGCGATGTTCGTCGCTGAACGGGTCTCCGTGAGCCAACAGGACCGACCCGATCACCTCCCCACCCACCAGGAGGGGATTGCACGACGTCCGACCGTCGATGTGGTGACACAGGTCGCAGCTGATCAACGGTTCCGCGCCGGGCTCCTCGTCGTGGCGCTGAGCCGATCGGACCGCCAGGCAGTCTCGGGGCTGCGCCGTCGCCAACCGTTCCGCGAGTCCGGAGTCGGACGGGACCTCGGTGGTCGCCTCGAGCCGATCCGCGCTGTTGTTGCGGTTGAGCACCACGACCGCGCTCCGCGGGATCGACCGCTCGAGGTGACGCTTGAGCAGGCCGTAGGACTCGTCCTCCGACTCGCTGACCTGCAG
>DASXTX010000116.1:0-17125 GCA_036505195.1 Actinomycetota bacterium | reverse complement strand
TCGGACCTGCTGCGAGAGTCCTCGCTCAGCGTGACGCAGGTCTGCCACCGGTCGGGGTTCAATTCGCTCTCGCACTTCATCACGACCTTCCGCAACCACACCGGCATGAGTCCATCGCAGTACCGACGCGTGGCGGACTGGCAGCAGGATGCGGGAAGGTTCGGGCAGGAGACCGAACCGTTGGTCGAAAGGCCCCGCCGTATGAACTTCTGAGAGCGGCCCCGGCGTCCCGCCGCGGCCGCATGTCCCGGGCCGAAAGGGGACGGCATGCTCAGGAGATCTGCGGCACCCGTTCGGCTCGTCCCGTTCATCCTCGCGCTCGCCCTCACGGCGGCCGCGTGCGGAGGAGGCACGGACGAGCCGGCGCAAGGCAGCGGGCCCTCCGCCACCGGCGGGACGCCGGTCGGAGGGACGCTGAAGCTCGCGTTGCAGTCGGACGTCCAGGAGGCGTTCGACCCGCAGAAGGAGTACTACGGCGTCGCGTGGGCGTTCGATCGCTGTTGCCTGCTGCGGACGCTGCTCTCGTACAACGGGAAGACGACGGCCGAAGGCGGTGCCGAAGTCCAGCCCGATCTCGCGTCCGCGCTCCCCGAGCAATCGGCGGACGGGCTCACGTGGACGTTCACGCTGAAGCCCGGCATCAAGTACGCACCACCGCTCCAAGACGTGACCGTGACCGCCCAGGACTTCATCCGCGCGATGGAGCGGGAGGCCTGCGGCACGTGTTCGACGGGTGGCTACAGCTTCTACTACTCGACGATCGAGGGGTTCGATGAGTTCGCGGCCGGTGACGCCGACACGATCTCGGGCCTCGAGGCGCCCGACGACGCGACGCTGATCATCCGCACGACCACGCCGACCGGCGACCTGCCGTTCCGGATGGCGATGCCCGCCGCGGCACCGATCCCACCGCTCCCGGGCGACCCGAAGGCCCGGCTGGGCATCGCCACCGGGCACGACGACAACTTCGGGCGGTTCATCGTCGGCACCGCGCCGTACATGTTCGAGGGCACCGACCTGCTCGACTTCTCGCTCCCACCGAACGACCAGGAGCCGGTCGCGGGGTACGACGTCGGGCGTTCGATCGTCCTGGTCCGCAACCCGTCGTACGACCCGGACACCGACGACCTGCGCGAAGGCTACGTGGACCGCATCGAGGTCACGATCGGCGGAGACTCGAACGATCTCGCGCTGAAGGTCGACTCGGGCGAGCTCGACATGGTCTACGACGGTGTGCCGCCGGCGGGGCAGATCCGCAGTTACGCGACCAACCCGGACCTGCAGGACCAGATCCACTCGGATCCCTCGGACGGGGTCCGCTACATCGAGATGAACCTCGCGGCGCCGCCGTTCGACGACCAGAACGTGCGGATCGCGCTCAACTACGCGCTCGACAAGGAGGGGTTCCGGCAGCTGCGTGGCGGTCCGCTGTTCGGTGAGCTCGCGGGCCACATCATGGTGAACAGCCTCCAGGGCGACGAGCTCAAGGACTACGATCCCTACCCGTCGCCGAACGGACGGGGGGACCTGACGGCCGCCAAGGAGGCGATGGCGGCCTCGAAGTACGACACCGACGGCGACGGTGTGTGCGACGACCCCTCGTGCGAGGGCATCGTCACGATCATCGACGAGGCCGACCCGTACCCCAAGCAGACGGCGTTGCTGCAGCAGAGCCTGGAGCCGCTCGGCATCACGTTGGACGTGAAGACGTTCGAGCGCACCACGATGTACGCCAAGTGCGAGGATCCGAACTCGAAGTGGCAGCTCTGCCCGAGCGTGTCCTGGGGCAAGGACTACCCCGACGGGTTCACGTTCGGCCCGCCGCTGTTCAGCCAGGACGCGATCGGACCGGAGTCGTGCTGCAACGACCCGATGGTCGGCATCACGCCCGAGATGCTCCAGGAGCGCGGGTACGACCCCACGACGGTGATCCCGAGCGCGGAGGGCCAGATCGACGCCTGCATCCCCCTCTCCGGCGACGAGCGCCTGTCCTGCTGGGCGGACCTGGACCAGTACCTGATGGAGGACGTGACCCCGTGGATCCCGTACCTGTTCGACAACAACGTGGTCGTCGTCTCCGACCGGATCGTCGCGTGGAGCTTCGACCAGTTCGCCGGCCTCCCGGCGATCGACCGGTTGGCGCTCGCGCAGTGAAGTGAGCGAAGAGCGGGACTGAGGGAACGACATAGAGAAGGTCCGGAGCTCGGATCGGAGAGAGGGTCAAGGACCTGAGCTCCGGACCTTCCACCTGAACGTACGCCCGGGACGGACGGAACGCTTGCTGTTCCCTGACGACGAGTGACGGGTCCTTGCCCGCGGGATCGCCGGCGCGTGCGCGGGCGTTCGCGTCTACGATGCGCACCATGTCCGATCGGGTTCGCGACCGTTGGGCCGCGGATGAGGTGGCGCTGAACGCATGGTCGACGTTGGGGGGCGCGTCGGCGGCGTCGGTCCTGGCGGCGGCCGGCTTCGACGCCGTGACCGTCGACCTGCAGCACGGCGAGCACACGCTCGAGCGCCTCGGCGAGGTGGTGGGCGAGATCGAGCGCGCCGGCGTCGTCCCGTTCGTCCGCCTGGGCTGGAGCGACCCCGCGGGCGTGATGCGCGCGCTGGACCTAGGCGTGCGCGGCGTGATCTGCCCGATGGTGGACACCGCCGAGGACGCGGCCGCGTTCGTCCGCTTCTGCCGGTATCCACCGCTCGGCGCGAGGAGCTACGGGCCGGTCCGATCGGCTTTCGGGACGGGTCGCGACCAGGCCGACGCTGCGAACGCCGCCATCCTCGCGTTCGCGCAGATCGAGACCGCGCAGGGGTGGGCCAACGTCGAGGCGATCTGCGCCACCCCCGGGCTCGACGGCGTCTACGTCGGCCCGGCCGACCTCAGCCTCGGGCTGGGGTTCGAGGGCTTCGCCGACCTCGGATCCCCCGAGATGCTCGACGCGCTCGACCGGGTCGTGGCGGCCGCCTCCGCGCGTGACGTGGTCCCGGGCGTCCACGCTCCCTCGATCGAGCGCGCGGTCGAGATGGCTCGGCGGGGGTTCCGGTTCGTGGGCGCCGCCGGCGACACCGAGCTGTTGCGAGGCGGCGCCGCCGAGAGCATCGAACGCACCCGGGCCGACGCCCGCAGCGGCTAGGACTCGATCACTCCCCCTCGACGCCGTGGACGCCGAGCTCGGCGCCGTCGACGTCCTCGAGCGTCGCGGTGAGCGCGTCCTGCAGGAGCGGGTCGACGGTCAGCACCCCATCCATGTGCGTCATCGCGAGCACGCGATCGATCGAGCCGCCGGGGTCGACCACCAGCCTGAGCCCCGAACCCACGGTCCGGCATCGCACGTCGACCCGCGCGATCATCCGCAGGCCGGCGCTGTCCAGGTACGAGCATCCGGTGAGATCGATGACCAGCCAGGGCGTCGTGCCGACTCGCGCCATCAGCTCGTCGAGCACCCGATCGGCGTTGGACAGGTCGACCTCGCCGCCGATCGTGGCGACGATCGCGCGTTCGGCCTGCCCGAACTCGATCGTCGCGAGCTCGGTCGACCTCACGGGACCCCGACCCGCATCCGGACCGTGGTGCCGCCCTCGCCCCGCTCCACGTCGATGTCGCCGATCACCGCTCGAACGAGGTCCAGGCCCCGACCCCGCGAATCGTCCGGGCGCGGGTGACGCCACCGGCCGTGGTCGATCACCGAGACCTGGAGCCCCCCGTTCTCGGACTCGGCCTCGATCAGCACGTCGCCGCGTCGACCGATGTACGCGTGTTCGATGGCGTTGGTCGCCGCCTCGGTGCAGGCGAGCACGACGTCCTCTCGGGTCTCCGTCGGCAGACCGGAGCGTTCGAGCCACGTGCGGAGCTCGGCGCGCATCGCGGAGAGCTCGTTGGCATCCGCGGGGAAGGTGCGGCGGAACACCTCCACCGGCCGCCGGGGTCCGATCGTCAGGAGCGCGACGTCGTCGTGACGATCGTCGGCGACCAGCTCGAGCAGCCCGTCGGAGATCTCGGTCAGCGAGCCGGCGCGCACGCGCGAGCCCACCTCGGCGAGCCGCTGGAGACCCCGGTCCAGCGGCTCCTCGCGGCGTTCGACCAGGCCGTCCGTGTACACGACCAGGATCGAGCCGGGGCCGAGCCGCTCGTGCGCCTGGGGTCTCGGCAGGTCGAACGGCAGGCCGAGCGGCACCGATCTGCCACCCTCGAGGAACCTCGTCGAACCGTCGGGCTCAATCACGAGGGCGGGCGGGTGGCCGGCGGACGCGTAGCGCAGGTCGTTCCGCGACGGGTCGAGCAACAGCGTGAGGATCGTCGAGAAGAATGCGCCGTCCACGCCTCCCGCGAACCGGTCGAGCGAAGCGAGGATCGCGTTCGGCTCCGTCATCGACAACGCGAGCGCCCGCCAGGCGCTGCGGACCTGCCCCATCGCCGCGGCGGCCTGGAGCCCGTGGCCCGCGATGTCGCCGACGGCGAACGCGACGGTGCCGTCCGGCCGGTCGACGATGTCGTACCAGTCCCCGCCCACGTGCACCCCGCGCGTGGCCGGGAGGTAGCGTCCATCGACGTCGACGTTTGCCGAGTAGCCGGTCCCTTCGGGCATCAGGTTGCGCTGGAGCGTCATGGCGGCCTCGTGCTCGACCTCGTACGCGCGCGCACGCTCCAGCGCGACCCCGGCCTGGTGCGCGAACGAGCTGATCAGCTCGGCCTCCTCGGCCGACGGCTCCCCCCGCTCCGCACTGAAGTAGACGGCCAGCGCGCCGATCGCCTCGCCCTTGGCGACGATCGGCACCGCGTACACGCAACGCCCGAGGTCGCCCTGGGTCGCGAACCCCTGGTCGAACCTCGACTCCCATTCCTCCGGGGAGGCGATCCACATCGCCCGGCCGTTCCGATAGACGTGGGCGAGCACGGTGCGGTCGTTCATCGAGATCTCGAACGGGGACCGGAGCCGGAGCGTTCCGCTCGAGAGGAGCCCGGGGCTGACCCGCAGCGATTGCCGGTCGTCGCTCGCCAGGGCGATCGACGCGGCGTCCGCCCCGACGCTGCCGGTCGCACCCCGCAGGATCGCCCTGGCCGCGTCCTCCGTGGTCACGGCCCGCGCGAGCCGGGCGGTCACCTCCTGCAGGCGCGCCGCGCGCCGCAACGCGCGCTGCTCCGCCTCGAACAGGCGGGCGCGTTCGATGGCCTGGCCGCATTGGCGTCCGACCGCGAGCAGCAGCGACTCGTCCTCGAGCGAGAAGCGCCTCGGCCCGCGGAAATTCACGCCGAGGACGCCGAGCAGCTCGTCGCCCGCCAACAGGGGCGCCGCAGCCTGGGCGCCCATCGGATAGCCCTCGCCGAAGCTCGCCAGCAAGGGGTACCGCTCGACCGCCTCGTCGGCGCTCCCGACCGTCACGACCGAACGCTCCCGGATCACGTCCCTCGCCATGACCGGCGCGTCGGCCGGGAAGCGGGACCACGCCGCGAGCACCGCGTCGGGGAACCCGCGGGCCGCCACGCGCTCGAGCTCGGCACCGTCTGATGAGAGCAGCGCCACCCCCGACGCGTCGGCGCCGAGCGACCCGATCGCGGTGTCGACGAGCGCCCCGCAGACGTCGCGGACGGTGATCGCGTCCGCGAGCCGGCCGGTCAGGTTGTGCAGGTGCGCGAGGCGCGCCGACTCGGATTCGGCGGCCTGCCGGGCGCGTCGTTCGGATGCGTGGGCGATGTCGCGTTCGTGGCCCGTCTCCCGGTAGCGGTCGGCGATGGCCCCCGCGACCCCGGCGGCCACGATCCACAGCACGACCGCGACCCAACCACCGAGCCCCCCGTTCGTGACGAAGATGACGAACCCGGCCCCACCCTCCAGCGCGACGAGGATCCCCGCCAGGGGGCCCGCCAGGACGCCGGCGAGGACGGAGAACAGGAGCCCCAGGCCGCTCGGCACGCCCTTGTACGCGCTCGCCGAGCCTCCGGTGAACGCGAGGGCGACGGCGACCTGCACCGCTCCCCCGAGCAACAGAGCCACCGAGAAGGACACGGGCCGCCCACTGGGCCGGCGGGAGGATCGCATGGGCGGGCCCCACTGTACGCGCCGCCCTCCCAGGGGGTCGAGCCCTTCCCGGCTCCAGGAGGTCGAGGATCTACAGGAAGAGCGGCGGCCCGAAGGCGATGAGCCGGTCGAATCGTCCGAAGGGCCGACCCGACATCAACAGGTTCACCCATGGATCCAGACGGAAGCCGCGGCTCAGCAGGTGACGGGTGGCGACCTCGTTGGGCGCCGGCACCTCGAGGTCGAGTCGTTCGAGTCCGAGGGCTCGGGCGCGCGTCTCGACGTGGAGCAGGATGTCGGGGAGATCGGCCGGGTCGAAGGCGGCGATCGGTCCGCTGCCACGTTTCCCGACGAAGGCGAGACCGATCGCTTCCCCGTTCCGCCGGTAGAGGTAGCCCTCCCGGTCCTCCGAGAGCCAACGGAGCTCATCCTCCCCGCGGGGGTACTCGAGGACCCACCGGTCGATCTCGCGAAGCGCGTGCCGGTCCACGTCCGATCCGAGGTCGATCGGATCGGGCTCCAGACGGTCCGGGATCCCTGCTGTCTCCGGGGCGCCGACGAGCGTCAGGATCGGGAAGCGCACGGCCGCGCCCGCGCCGTAATAGCGGGTCAGCGCGCGGACGTCGGTCGTCGCGATGATCGAACGGACGTCGCCGCGTCCGACCGGGAACGCACGCTCGATGAGCGCCCGCCCTACCCCACGGGACTGGGCCGTCGGCACGACGAAGAACTCGGTCAGCTCGAAGAGGCCGCCGCGTTCGATCGAGCGCGCGTAGCCGACCAGCGATCCATCCGGCTCCACGGCGACCCACCATTCGGCCGCGTGAGCAGCGAGGAAGCGATGGACCGGCTCGCCGGACGTCCACCAGTCGGCGGCCGTCCCGTCGAGCGGCGTTCCGTGCCGTGCGCCGAAGTCGGTGACGGACGCCCACAGGACCTCGTGGCAGGCCTCCGCTTCCTCGAACGTCGCGCGACGGATCGTCGGTTCGATCGACATCGTGGCTCTCGTGCCCCCACCGGAAGAACAGGACCCGCACGCTCGGCTCATTCCTGCGCTCCGGGGGTGGGACTCGAACCCACAACCTACGGATTAACAGTCTGATTCATCCGGTCTCCGGAGCATGGAGAATCTACTTGGAGGTGCCTCTGACCAGCGATCTTGCTGACCGGCAGTGACCACCGTTTTGCACCTTCTTGCGGTCCGTCGCGGGACACATGCGGGACACATTCAGTCCAGAACGCTGATGGGCAGACTAGCTTGAGTTGTCATCGATTCGACAATTCGCGTTTCCCCGCATCGCGACAATATGCGACAAGGATGCATGCGCTGATCGGTCCGCGAGATCAACCTTCACTCGATCCACACCACTAACCACGCAAGAGCCGATACGCAACCTCGCCGTCAGTGACCGCTCTCGACACCACCTGTTCCGACGAACCTGCCGTCAGCCGTGTCGATCCCGTCGATCCCCGTCGATGATCACCCCTCCCTTCTCTCCCAACCTTCCTCGAAGAGCCGGATCACACCTCCTGTTGGAGGATGCTCTGCGCATACATCGTGATCGAGCTTGAGACCCAGGCCTGGGCGTTCAGCGACACTGAAGCATCCATCGGCCTCCACCCTCGGCGGCTCGTCGACCAGCTGAAACACCCAGGGATCCGCGAAGTCATTGAAGTGCTCGAGGACCCGGTAGTTGGGCGTCGATGCCGCGAGGTGGAGGTTGGCCATCGTGCCGACAGGCCCACACACGTTGTGAGGCGCGAGCTGCAGTTGGTAGGCGGACGCCCACCCCGCCAGCCGCTTCATGTTCAGGAAGCCACCGAAGTGCGTGAGGTCGGCCTGGATGACATCGACGAGACCGTCCTCGATCAAGTCCCGGAAGTCGCCCAACGAATGGATCCGCTCACCCGTCGCGATCGGAAGGTGGGTGGCCCCTCGCACCCGTCGAAGCCCGCGAGGATTGTCCGGACTCACCGGCTCCTCGATCCACGCGGGCCGGTACGGCTCCAGAGCGATGGCGACCCGTGCCGCAACGTCGGGCGCGAAACGTCCATGCATCTCGATCATGAGCTCATGGTCCTGGCCGATGGCATCCCGGACGGCCTCCACGAGCGAGAGCGAGTGACGGAGCTCCGACTCCGAGAGGCCGATCGATGCCTTTCCGAAAGGGTCCACCTTCAGCGCCCGGTATCCAGAGCCGATGACCCGGCGTGCGAACTCCGCGAACGCCGTCGGCTCCCTATCGCCCTGGTACCAACCGTTGGCGTATGCCGGGATCCGCTCGTTGAAACGACCACCAAGCATCTTCCAGACGGGGATCCCGAGCGCCTGTCCGGCAAGATCCCAGCACGCGATGTCGAACGCGCTGAGGGTGCTCTGTGCAACCTCGCCGGCACGGCCGTACTCAGCCCACTGGATGTTCCACGCGAGTCGCTCGAACTCGAAGGGATCGCGCCCGATCACGTAGCGATCGGCGAGCTCGCCCACGCACGCAAGCAGCGTGTCGGTCTTGTTGACCATCCGCACCTCGCCGATGCCCTTCAGACCATCGTCGGTCAGCAGCTCCACGAACACGAGATCCCGCCATGGGGCTCCCACGACGGTCGTCCGTACATCCACGATGTTCATCAGCTCTCCTACGGTCGAATTCGGCTTTCTAGCACCGCCGACGAAGCGCTCCGTCTCGCCTCGGGTCGGCAGACTGTCCCGAGCGCGGACGGGCCGAGTGGCGAGCGCTCCGACGGCGGCCGCCAACCGGACCGCCTCGTCGAGGTCACGCGCTGCGGCCAGGCTCCCTGCCAGCGCGCCGTATCCGGCGTCAGCGACCCGCCGCAGCAAGCGGTCGGTACCCACGATCTTCGAAGACGTAGAGCTGCCACGACTCGGCGGCGTTCGTCGCCGCGGCGATCGCCTCCAGGCTCCCCTCGGCCGCGTTGGGAACGACGATCAGCGTGCCTGCCAGGGCGGCGGCCCGCGCGGTGGCTCGCGATGAAGTCGCACAAGCCTTTCGGCAGGCGCCCGCTGGACAAGTGCTCGCAGTCGTCCACCGTCATGATCCGCTCCAACAGGCGCCTCCCGACCACGAGCCTCAGTCGCCCGGTTCCCAGTCGCCAGCGAGTGATCCGATCTCGGCGAGCGTCTCGGGATCGAGGTGTACGTCGGCCGACTCGATCCACCCGTCCACCTGCTCCGGCGAACGAGCGCCGCAGATCACCCCGGAGACGCCGTCGTTCGACAGCGCCCACGCCACCGCGATCGCGCCCGGAGTGACACCGGTCCGAGACGCTATCTGGCGCAGTCGCTCCACGAGGGCGAGGATCCGAGCGCTGGATGCGCGTCGCCAGTCGTCGGCAGGGAGTTCCTCGAGCCGCGCAGCGTCGTAGGCGCCGCTCAGGACGCCCGTCGCCTTCGGCGAGTACGCGATCACGCCCGTTCCATGGGCGTCGCACCAGGGGATCACGTCGCTGAGCACATCCCGACGCAGGAGGCTCAGCTCCGGCTGAAGGCAGTCGACATGGCGGATCGCCTCGCAGCGATCGAGCAGCTCGACGTCGAAGTTCGAGACGCCCGCCCAGCGCACCTTCGCCTCCTCGACGAGCTCGGCCATCATCCCCCACGACGCCTCGACCGGCGTCCTCGGATCTGCGTGGTGGAACTGGTACAGGTCGATGCGCTCGACGCCGAGCCGTCGCAGGCTGCCCTCACACTCGAGCCGGATGGAGCCCGCGCTGAGGTCCGTGCGGATCCGGTCGGGCGGATCCCAGGGATGGCCGCACTTGCTGAAGACCAGCACCTCCTCGCCGATCCGCCACGGTCCGGCGCCTCGGCGACGATCTCCTCCGAATGACCCAGGCCGTACGACGCCGCCGTGTCGACCCAAGTGACGCCGCTCTCGACGGCGCGCCGGATCGCGGCGACGGCATTGCCGTCGTCGCTCCGAGGTCCGGCTCCCCACGGGCCAGAGCCGCTTGCCTGCCAGCACCCCATGCCGAGCCGGCTGATCTTCGAACCCGTCTCCCCGAGCTCGGCGGTCCTCACCAGGCCCACGCCTCCGGCCCGGGGCCGCCGGGACCGGGGAACAGCCGGTCGAGCTCGGCGAGGGTCTCCTCGGACAGGGAGATCTCGAGCGCTCCCACGGCGTCGTCGAGCTGCTCGACGGTTCGAGGCCCGATGATCGGCGACGTCACGACAGGGTTCGACAGCAACCACACGAGCGCGACCCTGCCCGGGCCTTGCCCGAGATCTGCGCAGAGCTTCTCGTAGGCCTCGAGCTGACCGCGCCGCTGCTCGATCTCCTCCATGGTCTCCTTGCCGGCTCGCCTCCCCTCGCTCGCCTTCTGCAGCGCGCCGCCGAGGATCCCGAAGGCGAGCGGGCTGTAGGGGATGACGCCCAGGCCGTAGCGTTCGCAGGCCGGGAGAACCTCGAGCTCGACCGAGCGCACCGTGAGGTTGTACTTGCACTGCTCGGAGACCAGCCCCAGGAAGTGCCGCGCCCGAGCCGTCTCGTTGGCCTCGGCGATGTGCCACCCGGCGAAGTTGCTGCTGCCCACGTACACGATCTTGCCCGCCTGGACGAGCGTCTCCATCGCCTGCCAGATCTCGTCCCACGGGCTGTCGCGGTCGACGTGGTGGAACTGATACAGGTCGATGTGGTCAGTCTGGAGCCGCCGCAGGCTCTCGTCGCAGGCCCGCCGGATGTTGAGGGCCGAGAGTCGTCCCTCGTTCGGCCACGAGCCCATGTCGCTGTAGACCTTGGTGGCCAGCACGACCCGCTCACGACGATCGCCGCCCTGCGCGAACCAGCGTCCGATGATCTGCTGGGTGATCCCCTCGCCGCTCCGTCCGCCTTCGCGCCATCCGTAGACGTTGGCCGTGTCGAAGAAGTTGATCCCCTGCTCGAGGGCGCGATCCATGATGCCGAAGGCATCCTCGTCCTCGGTTCCCATAGCCTCCCATCCGAAGTTCATCGTTCCCAGGCACAGCGGGCTGACGACCAGTCCGGTTCGACCCAGGTGCACGTAGTCCATGCCCTCCTCCTTACTCCAGGTCGGCTTCCACCAGCGGCTGCATCACGCGCTCGAAGAACCCGTCGACGTCGTCCCGTCCCGCGCCCCACCGGAGCATGAGGTTAAGACGATGGACGCCGAGCGCCGCGTACCGCGCTGCGGTCTCGACGTCGACGTCGCCGGGCGGGGTGATGGTGATCTCGAGCGAACCCAGCCCCTCGCCCCGCGGCACCCGGGACGCGGTCTCGCGCAGGATGTCGACCCGCCGAGCGGTGGCCTCCAGGTCGAGCCCCCACCCGTACCAGCCGTCGGCCTCCCGGATCGTGCGCCGCATAACGGCTGGGGCGTAGCCCCCCATCACGATCGGCGGATGCGGCTGCTGGACCGGGTGCGGGAACGCCTGCACCCCCGCGAACGAGACCATCCGACCCGCGAAGACCGGATGGCGTTCGGTCCAGATCGAGCGGATCGCGGCCAGGTACTCCTCGGTTCGGGTACCGCGGTCGCCGAACGACGCGTCCAACGCCTCGAACTCCCGCTGCACGTACCCGACCCCGATGCCGAACATCAGGCGGCCGCCGGACAGGACGTCCACCGTCGCGAGCTCCTTGGCCAGGATCAACGGGTTGCGAATCGGCAGCACGATGATCCCGGTGCCGAGCCGCACCGAGCGTGTGCGGCCGGCCATGAACGCGAGCGCGGTCACCGGGTCCAGGATCGGGTCGTCCGGATCCATCTGTGACGGCGGCGTGCGCGGATCCGGCACGACCAGATGCTCGGAGACCCAGATCGACTCGAGCCCGACCTTCTCGGCCGCCTCGGAGAGCAGGACGAGCATGTCCCGCGTGGTGTACGGACCCGAGTTCGCCGAGCAGACGCCGATCTTCATCGGTCACCCTCCGACCCGGTCGTGCCATGGGCCGACGCGAGCCGGGCACGGACCCGCTCTCGCGCTTCCACGAACGGCCGCTCCAGGAAGGCCTGATGGTCCGGCTCGGCGTGGTGGTGAGTGACGCGGTCCTCCGGGTACGCACGGCCCGAGCGGAGCCGCGTGATGCCGGCCTCGATCAACGTGAGCATCCTCCCGTCCTGGTCGGGGTCCGACCGCGACCACTCGCCATCGCCGCAGGTCACATACACGGGCGAGGTGTGAGCGAAGATCCGGCGTCCCCACACGTCACGCTGGCTCGGTCCGTCGAAGTAGCCGGGCCCACCGCAGCGTGCGGCCAACCACGAGTCGTCGTCGATCTCGATGTCGGCGCGGAGCTCGAGCCGACGCCCCGGCGAGGGCTCCACGCTGGACGCGACTACCTCGCCGTTGCGGACGAGCTCCAGGGACGCGATCGGCAGCACGCTCTCGGCCGAGGCATCGACGCTGACGGTGCCGGGCCCGGACAGGCGCACGGTGTCGCCGACGTCGTGACCGTCGACCCCGAAACGAAGGATCGGCCCCCCGCTCAGGAAGGTTCGGCCGTTGCGAACCGCCCTGGTCCAGGCATCGAACGAGAACGGCTCGTCGTCGAGCTTCGCGTACGTTCGGTACGCGCCCACCGGCACCTCCGAGCTCATCTTGTCTGTGCCGCCCACGAGCGGAAGACGGTATCCGGCGTTCAGGTACGCGTAGTACTCCGCGTGTTGCATGGGTCGCTGGACGATCATCTCGATCGCGTCGGCGCGGCCCGTGGCGATCAGGACCACCGGCTCGCCGTTCGGCTGCGGGAAGTGCGGGATCACGACGGTCGAGCCTTGCTCGTGCGCCCGATCGGCCCAGTCGCTCATCGTCGTCTCCTGCCATGCGGCCAGATCGGCCTCGTTCGGACCGTCGGAGCACCATGGCATGACCGGCCGGCTGAGCCCCCACAGCACCATATGTCCGAAGAACGGCTGCCGGTTCTCCTGGCTCACCCACGTGACGTGCCGGCCGTCCGCGGTGGAGGCCGACCCGCCGGTGAAGTCCTCCGTGTTGGTGAACAGGCTCCCCCACTGGCTCTGCAGCAGGTTCACGACGTTCAGGTCCTCGCCCTGCTGCTCGTGCAGCGAGCCCTGGGTGGACAGGAAGTGGACGTGCGAGTCACCCGAATACCAGCCGTTCGCGTTCATCGAGGTCCACCGCTTCAGATGCAGGACCAGCTCGCGCTGCCCCGGATCGATCCGGATGCGCTCTCGGAGTGGCTCGTACTCGAACCCTCGCGCGATGTCGACGAGGACCTCGCCCCGCGGGAGCCATCCCTGACAGGTGCCGTCGATGTACGCGTAGGTCACGCGACCTAGACGCAGGTCGCCTCCGACGTCGACGTGCCACGTGCCGAGATCCGAGTTCACATGGTCGTGGTGGCCGTGCGGCTGGTACGGCACGCCCTCCGGCGAGCGGAAGTGCACCCGGCACGGCACCGGCCGCCCCGTCTCGTCGTCGAGGACCGTCACGTGGACCCAGTTCCGGCCCTGCTCGACGACCTCGACGCGCAGACCGCCCGACTCGACGGGATCGTCGTGGGTCAGGTCACCCCAGCGGAAACGCCCCAGCTCCCGATCGCCGTCTCTCACAGTTACGGTCGCCGAGGGGACCGCGGCGATCCGCGTGTAGGCGTGCGGGCTGTCGGAGTCGACGTCCTCGCCCCATCCCCTGAGCGCGTCCTCGAGGAACGCCTCGACGCCACCGGCGGGCAGACGGAACGCGTACGAGGCGCTTCCGCGATCCACCTCGACGGACGGGTCGCCGAGCGGATGGAGGCCATCGTCGTCCACGGCGGTGATCCGGACCGTACGCGCCGCCTCGCGCGCGAACGGATGCTCACCGGCGTCGGAGCTCGTGATCGCGGCCACCAGGACCCTCGCCTCGCCGGGCACGAGCTCGACGACGTCCACCGGCACGGTGGGCGTCGGGTTCTCCCACACCCACAGGAAGTAGTCGGGGAGCCCCCGGTACCCGGTCTCGCACTGCCGGCTGCCGGCGTCCTGCCACGGACCCTGGTCGCGGTCGAACAGGACCAGCTCGTTGCTGCCCGCGGTGTGGAACGGGCTGCTCGAGTCCCACCCTTCGTCGGCCGCGGCGGCAATCTCGAGCCGGTTGCGGATGGCCACTCGCTCGATGGAGCCGTCCGCGAGCCGGAACGCGTACTCGGCGACGATGGTTCCGGGGGCCGGATCGCTCTCGGGTCCGCCGTTCCTCAGTAGACGATGGGCCACGACGACGCGGTCCGCGACCCGGCCCACCGGGATGGTGATCGGATCGGCGCCCGGCTTCAGCACGATGAAGCATCGATCGGCCGCGCCGTTCGGCGCGCCGATCCGGAAAGGGATGCCGTGGAAGGCCTGCTCTCCCACCGGCGGCACCCGCCTCGTGTCGATCGCGTCCTGACCCGCGTTGCAGAACGTCCTCAGGTCCACCGGCTCGTAGCCGAGCATCTCTATCCGCCCTCCTTCGCCAGGAGCAGGAGCCGATCCAGCTCGCCGAGGTCGAACGGTGCCCGTGCCGGGACGAGGAGATGCTGTGCGCCCGCACCGAGGAAGGCGTCGATGTGCTCGGCGTCACGCGATTGGTTCAGGAGGACGGTGCGCTCGATCGCAGACGGATCGCGGCCGACCACGTGGCACCAGTCGTTCAGGACGCTGTTCTTGTGGGTGAACCTCTCGATCGGGCCGAACCCGTTCCACATGTCCGCGTGCTCGGCGGTGAGACGAAGCGTGATGCGTTCTCCCTCCCCGCCGATCAGGAGGGGAAGCGGGCCACGAGGCGGTGGGTTCAGCCGCGCGAGCCTCGCCTCGATGCGAACGATCCCCTGCTCGAGCGCTTCGAGCCTTGACGCAACCGTGCCGAACTCGAACCCGTACTCCTCGTAGTCTCGTTCGCACCATCCCGCGCCCAGCCCCAGGATCACCCGCCCCCCACTCAGGTGATCGACGGTTCGAGCCATGTCCGCGAGCATGTCCGGGCTCCGGTACGAGTTGCAGGTCACGAGCACCCCGATGGACGCGCGCCTCGTGTCGCACGCCATCGCACCGAGCAACGACCAGCCCTCGAAATGGGCGCCGTCGGGATCGCCGTGGAGCGGGAAGAAGTGGTCCCACGTCCAGATCGAGTCGGCCCCCATCTCGTCCGCGTCTCGCCACGCGCGACGCAGCTCGTCGATCGTGCAATCCTGCGGCTCGAGCTGTACACCAACCTTGAAGCGAGCCATCGGTCCGCTCCCCTTCCCGCCAGGCTCACTGCAGGAGCGCGACGAAGTACAGCGGGACGTTCTCGAGCTCGATCCGGTGCATCTCGCGACGCTCGCGGCTGAACGTGAGCCGGTTGCCCACCTCGCCGCTCGGGCTGAGCACCTTCAACGATCGGAAGGGGCGGGACAACCGGACGTCCAGGGTCATCCGGTCGAACACGGGCACCTCGTCCCGCTCCTCGTCGTAGTCGTACCGGATGACGTGGATCGCCGCTTCCTTGTCGCCCACCCGATGGAGGTTGATCGCGAGGTCGATCCCCGGCTCGACGAAGACCTGCGGCCCACCCGCGAGGTCCTGGGCGCGGACGTCGGTCGTCCGCACCAGGTGCGGATGCGCGAAGAGCGGGGTCTGCTTCGACGGGTCGAGGTTCCGGCCGAGCTCACCTGTCGCGAGCACGCGCCCACCGCGATCGAGGTACCCGCGGATCGCCTCGAGCTGTGCGGGCGTGAGGAACGTGCACTCGGGAAGGACCACAGTCCGGTACCGGGCAAGGTCCTCGGACGTGATCCTGTCCTGCCGCAGCTCGCCCTCGGGCAGGACGACGACGTCGAACGGCTGGTGCTGTTCGACCAGGCCGTCGGCCACCGACCAGAACGGGAACCGCACCTTCCCCGCCCGCTGCTCCTCCCAGTCGAAGGCGCTCCGGATGCTGAAGGCGACCGCCACGTCGGAGAAGGTCTCGGTCGAGTACAGGCGTTCGTTGTCGGTGATGAAGTCCTGGATCTCGACCGTCACGTCGTGGGGAGCCCAGAACGAGTCCTCGATCACGCTCCCCATCCAGGCCCCGTACGGCACGCTCATGTTGATGCCGAGGGCCGAGGCCTCGTACTGCATCATCCGGTACAGGTCGTACCCCTTACCCCTCTGGAGCTTGGGCAGGAGCTCGGGTCCGACGCCGCCGTAGGGATTCTCGACGACGATGACGGGCTTGCCCCTGGCGAAGCCGGCCGCGTACCGGCACCACGACGGCTGCCGGTAGCTCGTGGCGTTCATCTCGGTGACGAGGATGTCGGCCTTCGGCTCGAACGGGTAGTAGTGCGGCGACAGGTAGTAGTAGTTGCCGCACACGAGCACATCGCGCCCCTTGGAGTGCCCGTACTCCTTGATGTAGTCGGCGAGCTCGGCGAAGTATCCGACGATCGTCTTGCGCTGGAAGCGGATGTAGTCCCAGTACAGCGGGGTCGTCTCCCGGTCCGACTTGAAGTCGTGGCCGCGCTCGAGCAGCCACGAGCCGTAGTGGAAGCTGCTGAGGTCCGTGTCCTTCAGCGCCTCCGGCAACCGCTCCGCCGGAAGGTCCTGGAGGTACGCGCGGAACAGCTTCATGCAGTCCTTGCAGAAACAGCCGCCGTAGCCGGTGGCGAAGATTGGCAGGTCGGCCTCGTCGAGATGGACGCCCGCGACACCCGCGTCGATCTGGATCCTGATGATCGCCTTCAGGTACTCGCGCCAGACCGGGTTGTTCCGGTCCATCAGGTACGCGTAGTGCTCGTTGCCGGGGACCTCGACCCAGGTCGAGTGACAGGCCTCGCCGTAGATGTCCCGCGACGTGCACTCCTCGAGGATGTCGGTGACCTTCTCCCCGTCGCTGTTCACGAGTCCGTCCGGGAAGTAGTCCTCGGCCGGCTTCCAGATCTTGGGATAGGTGTTCTGCGTGAACTCACGCAGGCCGAGCCACCCGCGCTTGCCGACGCCGCGGAGCTCGTTCATCGACAGGACCTCGGTCTCGTCGTCGTTCAGCTCGGCGGGGAACTCCCAGCCCTGGACCTCGAAGACGCAGCCGAACACCTTGATGCCGCGCTCCTGGCAGCGCTGGATGAACTCCGCATCGTTCATGAACCCGTAGAAGCGGAACCGGGAGTCGACCTCGCCCCAGGCCTCCTCCT
>DASXTX010000115.1:0-2509 GCA_036505195.1 Actinomycetota bacterium | reverse complement strand
CGGTCGTAGCCTACCGGCTCTACTCCGTCGGACCGGGGCCGGATGAGCTCGGGAGCCGACCCGACCCTCTGCTGGTTGGTCGTGCCCGCGAGCTCGAGGTGCTGAGCTCCATGTTCGATCTCGCGGTCGCCGAGCGTTCCTGCGTCTTGGTCACGATCCTCGGTCCCGCCGGCATCGGAAAGTCCCGATTGGCACGGGAGTTCGTCTCGACGATGAAACCCGATGCGCTCGTGCTTCGGGCACGTTGCCTCCCGTATGGTGATGGCATCACGTTCTGGCCGGTGGCCGATCTGGTCAAGCAGGTCAGCGGCATCGTGGACGATGACGGGCGTACCGACGCCCGCTCGAAGATCGACGCGACGATGGCTGGCTGCACGGACGCCGCCATCGTCGCCGAGCGGGTGTCCGACGTGACCGGGGTCGCGGACGCCACCGGCGGGCTGCAAGAGACCTTCTGGGCGATCCGACGGTTCCTTGAGTGGGTGGGCCGCGATCGCCCGCTCGTGGTGATCCTCGACGACCTGCAGTGGGCCGAACCCACCTTCTTGGACCTCCTCGAGTACCTGTCGGGGTGGAGCCGTGACGTCGCGATGCTGCTTCTGTGCCTGGGACGCTCTGACCTCCTGGACAACCGTCCCACGTGGGGGCGCGGCGTGGCGAACGCCTCAGTCCTGCCGCTGGGCCCTCTCGACGATCGCGAGAGCGAACGCCTTGTGTCCGAGCTGCTCGGTGGCCCGCATCTGGACGAGCGGGCGTTCGACCGCATCGCGGAGTCGGCAGGCGGCAACCCCCTCTTCCTGGAGGAGATGCTGCGCATGCTCGGCGACGATGGCCTCCTCCGGCAAGAGCAGGGCCGTTGGGTCGCGACCACGGATCTCGGCAACGTTCGCATCCCTGAGTCGATCCACGCGCTGCTCGGTGCGCGTCTGGACCGGCTCTCGGAGGAGGAGCGCCTGGTGATCCGATCGGCCGCAGTGGCCGGCAAAGTGTTCTGGTGGGGCGCGGTCGAGGAGCTCGTGGCCGAGCCGGTCCGCGCGCATGTGGGAAGCGCACTCCAGACACTGGTGCGCAAGGACTTGATTCGTCCAGAGCCTCCGACCCTCGCCGGTGAGGACGCCTTCCGCTTCCATCACATCCTGATCCAGGACGCCGCCTACCGAGGCACGCCGAAGGAAGTTCGAGGCGAGCTGCACGAGGCGTTCGCGATCTGGCTCGAGGGGATCGCGGGCGATCGCTTCGTGGAACTGGAGGAGGTCATCGGCCACCACTACGAGCAAGCCTTCCGCTACCGGTCCGAGCTCGCTCCTGTCGCGGAGCGTGAACGCGCCCTGGCGACCCGCGCCGGGCTCCGACTTGCGCCCGCCGGCATCCGTGCCTTCGAGCGCCGCGACATCCCGGCGGCGGCCGACCTGCTGGGAAGGGCCACACAGTTGCTTCCGTCCGAGCATCCCGAGCGCCGGCCGGCGCTCCTCGCCCTCGGCGAGGTGCTTGCGGAAGCCGGGGACCTCGGTGCCGCCCAGTCCGCGTTAGAGGAGGCAGAGGCGGTCGCGACCGAGGCCGACGACGCAGTCACGGCGGCGAACGCCGCGATCCTGCGGCTTTTCCTCCTCGAGATGACCGATCCGAAGCGGCAGACCGTCGACGTGGTCGCCGAGGCGGAGCGGCTGATCGCCACGCTCGACGCCCTTGGGAACGACCTGGGTCAGGCACGCGCGTGGCGCCTGATGGGGAACCTTCACTGGAACCACGCACGCTACGCCGCCGCCGACGAGGCGCTCGCTCACGCGATCGAGCACGCGCGGCGCGCCGGCGCGAAGCGCGAGGAGGCCGATGCCCTCGGTAAGTACATGGGCTCGGGGGTCTACGGGCCGGCGCCCGTCGAGGAGATCGAACGTCGATGCGACGAGCTACTCAAGATGAGCGGCGGATCCGGATACGAGGCACCGGCCTTCACGGCGCTTGCGTGGGTCCGAGCGATGCAGGACCGGTTCGGCGAGGCGCGTGAGCTCGTCCGGCGGTCGCGCGCCATCTACGAGGACCTGGGGTTACGGCTTCGGTCGACGTACGTCGCGGAGAGCGCCGGTGGGATCGAGATGCTCGCGGGTGACGCGGTCGCTGCGGAGCAGGAGCTCCGGGCCAGCCTCGTGGCACTCGCCGAGATGGGGGAACAGGGCGGCCGGTCCACGGTTGCGGCGGCGCTCGCCCACGCGCTCATCGAACAGGGGCGCCTCGACGAAGCGGAGGAGATGGTGTCCGCGAGCGAGCTCGCCGGGGCCGAGGACGACGTGAGCACTCACGTGCTGGGCCAGAGCGCCCGGGCACGCATCCTCGCTGCGCAGGGCCGGCACCACGAGGCGGAACGCATCGCGCGCGACGCCGTCGGGCGCGCCGAGGAGACCGACGACCTGAACATGCGCGGCGACACGCTGCTCGACCTCGGCCGGGTCCTGTCCGAGGCCGGAGAACGTGAGGGTGCCCTGTCCGCGGCCGAGCAGGCGCTCAGACTCTA
>DASXTX010000114.1:0-2060 GCA_036505195.1 Actinomycetota bacterium | reverse complement strand
GGAAGAGGACCCGTCGTGCCCCGCCCCTCATGCCGGCCGTGCCTCCGGCGCCGGCACGAGCTCGCTGGTGCGGCGGACATCCTCGGCCATGGCCCGGGTGAGAGCCTCGGGCGAGTCGAATCGCTCCTCGTCGCGGAGCCTAGCCCAGAACTCGACGGTGAGCGTCTGGCCGTGGAGCTCGCCTGCGAAGTCGAGCAGATAGGCCTCGACGTGGACCGGTTCCCGGCCGAACGTCGGATTGGTCCCCACGCTGATGGCCGCGACGAAGGGTCGCTCCTGTATCGACGCGCGTCCCGCGTAGATGGCGGTCTTGGGCAACAGCACCCGTGGATCGGTCTCCAGATTCGCCGTGGGGAAGCCGAGGTCCATCCCTCGACCCGCCCCGGTTACGACGGTCCCCTCGACGGCGTGCGGGCGGCCGAGCGCCGTCGTCGGCCACTCCAGGTCGCCGTCCGCGAGCGCCTCGCGGATCGATGACGAGGAGACGGGACGGCCATCGAGCTCGAGGATGGGGACCTCCTCGGCGGTGAACCCGTGGGCCGGGCCGAGGGTGCGGAGGGTCTCCACGGTCCCCCGGGCCTCGTGGCCGAACGTGAAGTTCGTTCCCACGACCACGTGCTCCGCATGAAGGCCTTCCGCCAGCGCTCGGCGGACGAACTCCTCTGCCGGGATGAGGGAGAAGGCTCCGTCGAATCGAAGGACGAGGAGGACGTCCACGCCGGCCGCCTCGATGAGCCGACCCTTGCGGTCCGGTGTGGTCAGGAGCTTCGGCTCCCTCCCCGGGGTCAGGGTTTCCCGGGGATGCCGGTCGAACGTGACGACGACGGATCGGAGTCCGCGCTCTTGGGCAACCTCGACGGTTCGGCGGAAGACGGCTTGATGGCCTCGGTGCACGCCATCGAAGAACCCGACGGTCACGACCGTCGGGCCGGAGCCGAGCGGAAGCGACTCCAGTCCATGCCGCAGCTCCACGCGCCGCAGCCTATCGAACAATCCTCCCCGGCCACGGAACGCGAGCCTTTCGAATAGCCTTGGCCGTTCACGCGCTGGAGGAGGACGGTGGTGCTTCGGTGGGGAACCGCCATGCTCGTCCCGTTCCTCCTCCTCGCGACCTGCGGCACACCCCGGGGGGCCCGGACGAGCGCCCTCGACGACGCCGCGATCACCGTCGCGTCGTTCAACTTCTCCGAGAGCGTGCTGCTCGCGGAGCTCTACGGGCAGGCCCTTCGGTCGGCCGGCTTCCGCGTCGAGCTCGCGCTCGACCTCGGCGCGCGGGAGTTCGTCCAGCCGGCGCTCCAGAAGGGATTGGTCGAGCTCGTCCCGGAGTACGCGGGGAGTGCGCTCGAGTTCGTGGCGGGGAATGGATCGGCGTCGGCGGACGAGCGCGCGACGCATCGCGCGCTGGTGCGCGCGATGGCGTCGCGCGGCCTCACCGTTCTCGCCGCGTCGCCAGCGCAAGACCAGAACGGGATCGTGGTCACGAGGGAGACCGCGACCAGGTTCGACCTGCACACCATCAGCGACCTGGGGCCGGTCGCGCCGCAGATGGCCTTCGGAGGGCCGCCCGAGTGCCGCGAGCGGCCACTTTGCCTGGGAGGGCTCGTGTCCCTGTACGGCCTGCGGTTCGAGTCGTTCGTGCCGCTCGACGAGGGAGGCGCGCTCACCGTGGCCGCCCTCCAGGCCGAGCAGGTGCAGGCGGCCCTCCTGTTCACGAGCGACGGACAGATCGACGCGCACGGCTTCGTCCTGCTGAAGGACGACCGCCACCTCCAGCCGGCGGAGAACGTCACGCCGATCATCAGGACCGACGCCCTGGCCAAGTTCGGGCCCAGGCTGACGGAGGTTACGAACGCCGTCTCCGCCGCCCTGACCACCGAGGACCTGCGACGTATGAACCGCGTCGTCGCCGGGGGCGAGGCATCCGCCGCGGTAGCTGCCGGGTGGCTCGCCGAGCGCGGGGTCACGGACGCCCTGGAGTAGAGTCGGGCTTTCGACGATCGGGCGATCATTGGACGTCACCGACGAGACCTTTGGCGGGGCCAGGGAGAAGCGGAGCCGTG
>DASXTX010000113.1:0-2422 GCA_036505195.1 Actinomycetota bacterium | reverse complement strand
GCGGGCGAGACGTCTGGCCGGGCGTGGTCGTGGACGTGGCTCTCCCGGAGGTGCTCCTTGTCCGGATCCTCGTGGGGCTCGTGGTCGTGGGAGACCGCTGGATGGTTGTGCTCGTGGGTGTGTCTAGCCACCATGTGAGTGATCTCTTCTTCTGGCCGGTCGTAGTGGGTAACGTGAGTGTGCTCGTGCTCATGGACGATGGCTTGGTGATCGTGGGTGTCGGGCAACGTCCTCACCTCGCGAATCGACGCGGTGTCGAGCTTCGAGTCTACTCCCTTCCTTGGCGCGTCCTCTCGTCGGGGCCTTGGTGGACAACAGAAGGCTGGCCGACGAGACGTGTTCGCTTCTCACGTGCCTCGTCGCCCGCGTGCAGAATGGATCCTGATCCCATGACGGTGACGGTTGGCATCGCGGGCGACACGATGCTCGGGCGCGGCGTCGCAGAGCGGCTGTCCTGGATGGATCCCCAAGACCTCGTCTCAACGGGTGTCGTCGACGCCGCTCACGAGGCCGACGTGCTCGTGCTGAACCTGGAGTGCTGCATCTCCGAGCGCGGGAAGCCGTGCCCGATCCAGGGCAAGCCGTTCTTCTTCCGCGCCCCGCCCGTGGCAGTCGACGCACTCGTCCATCTGGGAGTCGCGTGCGTGACGATGGCGAACAACCACGCCCTCGACTACGGGGAGATAGCCCTGCTTGACACGTTTCAGCATCTCGCCTCGGCGAACATAAGCTGCGTCGGCGCCGGGGCGGACGTGAGCATGGCCCGCGCCCCCGCAGTGCTCGACGCGGAGGGCTTTCGTCTCGCGATCCTCGGGGTGACCGACCATCCGGAGGAGTTCGCGGCGAGCCCGGATCGTCCAGGGGTGGCCTTCGCAGATCTGCGCGAGGAGGTTCCCCCCTGGGTGCTCGCAACCGTCGAGCGCGCTCGCGCCGAGGCGGACGCCGTGCTGGTCTCACCGCACTGGGGTCCCAACATGTCTCCGGAACCAGTGGGGCACGTCCGGGTCGCCGCCGACGAGCTGGCCGCGGCCGGTGCCACGATCGTGGCCGGCCATTCCGCACATGTGTTCCAGGGCATCTCCGGGCGCATCCTCTTCGATGTCGGAGACTTCCTCGACGATTACGCGATCGATCCCGTACTGCGCAACGACCTCGGTCTCCTGTTTCTGATCACCCTCGATGAGGAAGGGCCGCTCCGGCTACAGGCGGTGCCCCTCGCCCTCGATCACTGCGTCACACGGCTCGCGACCGAGGAGGATGCGGGGTGGATCCGTCGGCGATTCCGCTCGGCGTGCCGCGCGTTCGGCACGGAGGTCATGGAGGAGGGCGGCCGCCTCGTCGTCACGTATCGGTCCTGATGCACCTCGATCACCCAGAACAGCGGAAGGTGAGCGAGGGCCTCAACCGGCAGGTAAGGGAGGCCACTGGCACCGAGTCCATCTGGCACTCGGTCGATGGAGACGTCGCGACCGCCCGACGCGCCGAGTCGTGAAGGGTGCGCTTATTGAGATCCGGCCGCTGACCCGGTGTCTTTCGAGGCGGGCTTGTAGCATCTATTTGATGACTGGGCCGACCAGATGCCAATGAGACTCGTGCAGTCACGGATTCTCACCAACGGCGTCCTCTCGCTCATCTACGAGCCAGTCGGACACACAGTTTACGAACACCGGACTGCTTCGTGACCACCGACGAACGCGGACATTGGTTCTCCGCAAGAGGGTGAACGTGCTCGAAATCACCGGTTCGCCGAGCGCGAACCTCGGCCACCGAGCCTGAGGAAGTCCCGCTCGGCGTCCGTCGGCGCCATGGCGGCCGCACGCTCGTAGGCGACCGCGGCCTCGCGGTTCCGGCCCAGCCGACGAAGCAGATCGGCTCGCGTGGCGTGGAACGGGTGGTAGGTGTCCAAGGCCAACTCGTCCACCAACGCCAGCGCGGCAGTGGGGCCTTGCACCTCGCCGATGGCGATGGCGCGATTGAGGGCCACGACCGGCGTGGGGGCGAGCGCAAGCAACTGGTCGTACAGGGCGATGATCTGCGACCAGTCGGTTTGCTCCACGGTCGGGGCGTCCGCATGCACGGCGTTGATGGCCGCCTGGAGCTGATAGGCACCGGGTCGGTTGCGGCGAAGGCACCGGCGGACGATGGTCTGGCCCTCCTCGATCAGGGCTCGATCCCATCGTGTGCGGTCCTGCTCGCCGAGCAGCACCAGGGAGCCGTCGGGCCGCGTTCGCGACGAGCGACGCGATTCGGTCAGGAGCAACAGCGCCAGCAGGCCGGCCACCTCTGGCTCGTCCGGCATGAGCGTCGCCAGGATCCGTGCCAGCCGGATCGCCTCCGAGCAGAGAGCCGGTTCGGCCGGGCGGGACAGCCCGGCGTTGTAGACGAGGTAGACGACCGCCAGCACGGGGCGTAGGCGGTCGGG
>DASXTX010000112.1:0-2137 GCA_036505195.1 Actinomycetota bacterium | reverse complement strand
CCGCGTTTCCTTTCGGGTATCGATCGTCATCGTCGCCTACGCGCTGGGCGAGGCTCGTGGGGAGCTGGCTCCACGCAAAGGAGACTCGGGCAAGACGCTGTTGGTTCTCGCGTGGGGGCGGCCTCGAGTGCGCCGACGAGGCTACGCTCTCGCGGCCCTCTTGAGGGCCGCGGCGAGATGTGATCAGGTGAGGCGTCTGCGGGTAAACCGCACCGCCAGGAACACGCCGAGCCCGATCACCAGCGCCGGGACTAGGTAGCCGAGCCCCACGACGGTCCCGGCGATCACCGCGAAGAACCCCGCGATCGCCCGATCGAACGCGCCCGGGATGCTCGGGTTCCTCACGTCCTTCTCTAGTGGCTCGACGCCCGTCTCACGGATCTGCACCCGGATCGTGGCCTCCGAGACCCTGGAGTCGAGGACGTTGAGTGCGCCCTGGACCTCCTCGATCCGCAGCTGAACGTCGTCGAGCGCGTTCTGCACACGGAGCGTCTGCTCGATGGTGGTCGCCCGATCCATCAGCCGGAGGAGAACGGTGCGACGAGCGCGCGAGATCCGCAGCCGCGCCTGCAGGTCGATGTGCTGGGCGGTCACGTCCTCGCCACTGACCGTCTCGCCCTCGACCGCGATCCCGAGCTCCTTGAGCTCCCGCAAGGTCTCCTCGAACCGGCTCGAGGGGACGCGGATCACGAGCGAGCCGAACTGGCCGTCTCGCGAGGTCGAGGTCTGGACGTAGCCCTGGTTCGCGGTTGCGAGGTCCATCGCGTCCTGGAAGCACTCGGCAAACGTGTCACGCTCGACGACCACCGAGAGCCTCGCCGTCTTCACGATCAGCGAGAGGTCGCCCAGGGGGCTCCCACCGATGGTTGGCGCCACGGCTCCCGCCGACTGATCGAGCACGCCGGGCTGGCTCGCCATGATCGTGGAGAACTCTCCTTCGCCGGAGGGGACCCCCAGCTGGCCGGCCAGCGCGTGGGTCGGCGAGGCCATCGGATGGAACATCGTCGCCCTCTGCACCCTCAGCGCGCGGCCGCCGTTCGTCACCACCCAGCCGATCGTCCCCGCTGCCACGATGGCCACCACCGTTCCCGCGGCGACGAGCCATCCCACCGAAAGCCTGCGACCGCCTCTGTGAACCCTCCCTCCCTTCGGCAGGGACTCGCGCCAGCCCGCGTCGAGCAGATCCTCGCGAAGCTGTTCTAAGAATGCGATGGTCGACATCTCTCCTACCTTTCGAGCTCCGTCTGTGGTTGGGGCACGTCCAGCACCCGAGCCAGGCGCCGCAGCCCGCGGCTCACCCGAGCCCTGGCCGTCTCCTCCGTGCAGCTCAGCTGCTCGGCCACCTCGTGGTATGGCCGCCCCTCGACCACTCGGAGCGTCAGCGCATCGCGCTGCTCCTCCGACAACACGGAGAACGCGCTGGCGATGGCCCGCCCCACCTGCTCGAAGTCGATCAACTCCTCGATCCGTTCGTAGTCCTGGTCCGAGATCAAGCGCTCCGGCACCCCCAACCGCCGTCGGGCCCTGGCGTCGACCGCGCCGGTTCGGAAGTACCGGCTCAGCAGATGCCTGCCGATGCCGTACAGCCACACCAGCCCGCCGCGGCCCTGGTCGCGGAACCGCCGCCGCGACGCGAACGCCTGGGCGAACGTCTCGGCCGTGAGCTCCGCCGCCGCCTCGGGGTCAAGCGTCCTCCTGGCGAAGTACCGGAGCACCGTCTCCGCGTGCCGTCCGTAGAACGCCCCGAAGGCCTCGGGTTCCTCGCGCGACAAGCGGAGCACCTCCCCGTCGCTGAGCTCCTCGTACATGGGCCCCCGGTCGTCCGTCGGAACGTTCCGACCCACTATGCCGCTCACCCCTGTCGGTGTGACAGGCTCCTTGAAAAGGGCTCTCGGCTCGGTGGATCCGACCCCCGACCTCGGCGAGTTCCCCCCGGCAGCCTTCACGCCGTATGTCATCAAGAGGGCCGACGGTGGAGCGAGTGGGATTGGTACTGGCGTCGGCGAGAACGGACGTCCGGGACGGGCGCCCGCGCTCGGACTCAGTCCTCCTTCCGGCGCTTCGCCAGGCGGGGCTTGAGGTTACCGGGCTTCGGGCCCGTGTCGCGCGCCGCACGCACGGCCTCCTCCGTCTCCAT
>DASXTX010000111.1:0-11707 GCA_036505195.1 Actinomycetota bacterium | reverse complement strand
TTCGATGTCCGGCGGCGGCCCCCGGGCGGAGCCGTTGCCGTGAGCCTGCTCACGACGCCCATCCTCCCGTCGCAGGCGACCGGGAGGGGACGGCTACCTAGCTACCTAGGCAGCGAGCGCGTAATCGTTATCGGCGCTTGTGTTGGTCCCGGCTTTTAACGAGGCATCCGGGGACCTCGGCCCGCTTCCCCTGAACGGTTCTCGCTCAGGTCGAAGCCAGTGCACCCCCATATTCGGTTGTGCCAGCAAGTATACGGGCGGCTCTACCTGCGGCGGCCGGCCTCGCGCTCGATCTCGCGCCGGTGCTCCCGCTCGGCGATCGCCTGGCGCTTCTCGAACTGCCGCTTCCCGCGCCCGAGCCCGAGCTCCACCTTCGCGAGCCCGTGCGCGAAGTAGACCCGCAGCGGTATCAGCGCGAGCCCCTTCTCGGCCGTCTTGCCGATCAGGCGCTCGATCTCCTTGCGATGCAGCAGGAGCTTCCGCGCCCGGGTTGGCTCCCACCGGGCCTTGTCCATCGCCTGCTCGTACGGCGGGATGTGCATCCCCTCGAGCCACACCTCGTCGCCCCGAACGCGCGCGTACGCCTCGGCGAGCGAGCCGCGGCCACCTCGGAGCGACTTCACCTCGGCGCCGGTGAGCACGATGCCGGTCTCGTAGCGCTCGAAGATCTCGAAGTCGTGCCTGGCCCGGCGGTTGGAGACGACGGTCTTCTGACCCTCGGGATCGCCCTTCGGGCTCATGGCCGTTCAGGTTAGACGTCGAGGAAGCGGCGCATCCCGACGAGACCGGCGACCAGGGCGACGACCGCCCCGGCAACCAGCAGGATCGGGATGATCGCGATCACGTCCTTGTTCACGATCCACGGGATGAAATCCACCGACTCGTTCAGTGGCTCGATGAACGCGACCTTGATCGCGAACAGGAACAGGATCGCGGCGATCGCCCCGATCAGGCTCTCGAACAGACCCTCCACCAGGAACGGCAAGCGGATCCGCCAGTTGGTCGCGCCGACGAGCTTCATGATCCCGATCTCCTTGCGCCGCGCGAACAGACCCATGCGCACGGTGTTCGCGATCAGGATCGACGCCGACACCAGCATCACGAACGCGACCAACAGGACGCCGACGCGGAAGATGCGCGTGACCGCGAAGAGCCGGTCGAAGAACTCTCGTTGGTCGCGGATCTCCTCGATCCCGGGGCGACCCTGGAGGACAGCCTTGACCTGCGCAAACTCTTCGGGGTCGTCCATCTTGACCCGCAGCGAGGCGGGCAGTGCATCGCAGTCCACGTTGTTGACGAGCGCCTCCTGATTCGCGAACAGGACCTTGAACCGCTCGCACGCCTCCTGCTTGTCCTCGTAGTCGACGTTCGCCACGGCCGGGAGCTCGGTCAGCGTCCGCGTGAGCGAGCTCACCGTGTCGGGGTTCACCGGGTCGGTGAGGTAGACGGCGACCTCGACGTTACCCGTGGTCGCTTCGATCATGAGGCTCACCTGACGCGAGATCAGCAACGATAGACCGAACAGGAACAGCGCGATGAACGTGGTGGAGATCGCGGCGAACGCCACCAGGCCGTTCCGCCGCAGACCCGAGGTGGTCTCGCGGAACAGGTACTCGAACCGTGGCACTAGCTGTACACCCCTCGCGCCTGGTCGCGGATGACCTTGCCCTTGTCGAGCTCGATCACGCGCCGGCGCATGGCGTCCACGATCGCCTGGTCGTGGGTGGCCATGCACACCGTGGTCCCGATCCGGTTGACCTTGTCGAGCAGGCGCATGATCTCCACCGACGTCGACGGGTCGAGGTTGCCGGTCGGCTCGTCGGCGAGCAGCACGAGCGGCCGGTTCACGCACGCACGCGCGATCGAGACGCGCTGCTGCTCGCCGCCGGAGAGCTCGTCGGGGAAGTTGTTGAGCTTGTCGCCGAGCCCGACGAGCTCGAGGATCTCGGGCACGCGCTGGTCGATCACGTGCTTGGGCTTGCCGATGACCTCGAGCGCGAACGCGACGTTCTCGAACACGGTCTTGTCCTGCAGGAGCTTGAAGTCCTGGAAGACCGTCCCGATGTTCCGCCGCAGGTGCGGCATCTTCCAGGTGGTGACCTTGGCCAGGTTCTTGCCGGCGACGTAGATCTCGCCCTTGGTCGCCTCCTCCTCCTTCAGCAGGAGGCGGATGAACGTGCTCTTCCCGGAGCCGGACTGACCCACGATGAAGACGAACTCACCCTTCTCCACCTCGACGGTGACGTCCTCGAGCGCGGTCGTCCCGTTGCGGTAGACCTTCGTGACGTGCTGAAGACTGATCATGTGGGGTCCTAGAGTGATCCGGGGGGCCGAACCGGCGCGGAGTCTAACAGACCCCCTGCGCAACAGGAACGAAGCGGCCCCGATAGCCTGAATCGATGGAGACGGCGACGCGCCCGCAGCGCGACCCCACGCGCGCCGACGAGCCTCCCCCGCCCTCGACGGCTCGCCGGCTGCTGAACGCCGCCGCCGGTCCCACCCTCATCGTGGGGTCGGTCCTGATCGCGCTGCGGGGCATCGCGTTCCTGCCGAACCTGTCGGACCAGCATCCCGACATCCTGTCCTTCTGGCTCCCCCGTTCGTGCATGCTCGGGCGGGCGATCGCCGACGGCCACGTGCCGCTGTGGAACCCGTTCGAGATGTCCGGGACCTGGTTCGCGGCGGATCCGCAGAGCGGATGGCTCTCGCTGCCAGTGATGGCCTCGTCGTGGGTGTTCGGCTGCGGCGGCGGGCTCCGCGCGCTGATCGTCCTGAACCCGATCCTGGCCGGTCTCGGGCTGTTCTGGTTCCTGCGCAAGGAGGGGCTCGGGCGGATCGCGGCCACCGCCGGAGGGCTCTCGATATCGATGTCGGTCTCCGCCTCGATCCTGGCGATCAGCCTCCCGTTCGCCGGCACCCTGGCCTGGACGCCGATCATCCTGGTCGGCGCGTCCGGCTTCTTCGCGCGCGCGGGGTGGCGGCGGCTCGGGTGGCTCGCGCTCGCGGCGTTCGCGTGGGGTCAGGTCGCGACCTCCCATCTGTCGCACGGGCTGGTGATGGCCACCGGCCTGGTCGTCGCGTACGTGGTCGTCCGCGCGATCCGCGAGGCGCGACGGGGCGCGCTCCGCCCCGGTGCCGTGGTCGGGTGGTCGGTCGCATTCCTCCTGTTCCTCCCGCTCGCGAACCTCGCGATCCTGGTCCCGCATTTCGCCGTGCTCACGCGCTCGAGCCTGGCCGACGGGTACGGCTCCTTCGGCGGCACGGTCCCGCGGGTCACCGGGGGCGAGGAGGCCATCCCCATCCCGCACACCGGTATCTGGGGGGCGTGGCCGCTCGCGCTCGCCTCGACACCCGGGGGGTACGTGGGGGCCGCCGTTCTGCTGTTCGTGCCGTTCGCGCTCAGAGACGCGGCGCGGCGGTACCTCGTCGTCGCCCTGTGTGCGGTGGCGGCGCTCGCGTACCTGCTGACGAACACGGTGCTGGTGGGCGCGGGGTGGTTCCGTTCGTTCGCGCTCTCGCTGCCGTTCGGCGACGTCTACCTGCACAACCCGAGCCGCCTCCGCTACCTCGCGTTCCTCATCGTCCCGGCACTCGGCGCGGTGGGGATCCAGTGGTGCCTGGACCGACGGCCGTCGTTCGGGGAGGCGATGCGCTGGATCGGCGCGGGGATCGGGGTGCTCCTCATCTTCCCGCTGATCATGGGCGCTCGGCCGGGGCGGCTGACGATCTTCGCGATCGCCTCGGTCGCCGTGGTGGGCATCGTGTGGGCGCTCGCGCGGCGCCGGCGCTGGGCCCCGGTCGCGCTCTGCGCGATCTTGGGCGCCGAGCTGCTGATCGGCGCGATCTGGTCGTCGGTGTACCACGGCGGGACCGTCTATCTGGGCCTCGAGAGCGGGACCCACGCGGCGCTGGTCGCCGCGCCGCTCCGGTGGCCCGACGTCGACGTGCACGAGTACCTCTCGCCCGGGCCGATCGCGCGGGCGCTCCGGCGGTCGGGGATCTCCGACGGTCGCTACCTCGCGTGGATCCGGCCCGACGCGTACTTCAACAAGGGCTACCTGTTCACCCGGAAGGAGTCCGACTGGCCGGCGCTATTGATAGGCCGGTCGGTGCTGTTCGAGGTGCCGGACATGCTCGGCTACTCGCCCGTCCAGCAGCCGGGCTACTGGGCCTACGTGCACGCGACGAACCGGCTGCCGGTCTTCTACAACGCCGCGGTGATCCAGGTTCCGAGGCTCACCGACCTCCGGCTCCTCGGCGTCCGATACCTGATCGTCCCCCAGGGGATCCCGTCGCCCCTGCCGCGGAGCGTGTCGGGACGTACCGTCGAGACCGAGGGCGCGTACCGCCTGGTGGAGATCGACGACGCCGAACCGCGGGCCTCCGTGGTTCCCTCGTGGACGGTAGTGAGCGGCGAGCGGGCGGCGCTCGACGCCGTTCTGGAGCCGGCGTTCGACCCGGCCGCGGTCGCGGTGCTCGAGTCCGACCCGGGCTCGATCCCCGCCGTCGATGGCCCGGACGGGACCGCCACCTACCGGGAGGCATCACCCGAGGACGTGCGGATCGAGGCGGAGGCCTCCGTCCCGTCGATCCTGCTCGTCCGCAACGCCTGGGACGAGGGCTGGTCGGCGACGCTCGACGGCCGTTCGGTACCGGTGCTGCGCACCGACGGATTCCTCCAGGGGATCGCACTCGCGCCGGGCCGCCACGACATCCGGCTCACGTACCGCGAGCCGGCGATCGGGACGGGGCTCGCGCTCTCGGGGATCGCCTGGCTCGGGTTCGCGGTCGCGCTGGTCTTCGTGATCGTGAGGGGTCGGTTCAGTGGCCGCGGCGGAGCCGGCGGAGCCGGCGGATCCATGGGACCGCCAGCACCAGACCCAGCGCCGAACCGCTCGTCTTCGCGCTCGCGTTCGGGCCGTCGGTGATCGTGATGGGCGCGGGGTCCGTGGAGGTGGCGCAGCCTGCCGAGGCCGAGATCGTGTAGCTACCCGGCTCGTCGATCGTGAGGTGATTGAAGTTCACGATCCCCTGCCCGGTCCACGTGGCGAAGGTCTCGCCGCCACTGAACGTGCCGCCCTGCAGGGACAGGCTGATGCTCAGCGGTCCGTCGCTCGATCCGTCGTCGAGGACGTCGACGCGGATCTGCACGTTGAACTGGTGCCCGGCCGCCTGGTTCGCCGGCGGACGAGCGTGGAATGCCAGCGCGTACGTGGGGCACGTTGCTTGTGGCGGTGGCGGTGGTGACGGTGGCGCCTCGTCCTCGACCGTGAGCGTCGACTCGTCGCTTTCGCCGTGGTAGGTCCCCGTCACCGTATGGTCTCCTGGCTGTTGCGCCGTGCACGTGTTGCCGCTGCATGACCCGTTGGGCGCGATCGAGAAGACCGTGTCGGCCGTGACGTTGCCCATCGAGCCGCCATCGGTGTCGAACGCCTCCGCCGTATACGAGCGCGAGCCTCCGGGTCGGATCGTCGCCTTCGAGGGGGAGATGGTGATGTGATCGAAGACCGCCTCCGCCGATCGGACCCGGATGACCCTGCTCGTCGCGTCCCGCTTGCCCTTCGGGTCCGACACGGTGAGCGTCACGGTATAGAGGCCCGGATCGTCGTACGTGTGTGAAGCAGTCCGGCCGCCCGACTGCGCCGACCCGTCACCGAAACTCCAATGCCGCGACAGGGGATCGCCGTCGGGGTCGTGCGATACATCCGTGAACCGAACACGCAGCGGAGCTGATCCGAGCCGTGGGGTTGCCGAGAACCCCGCCTGCGGGGGCTGGTCGAGCGGAGGCGGAGGCAGCGTACCGCCGGCCGTGCCGCCCTCACCGCCGGGGCCCGTGTTGGAGGTCGGCGGGACCGACCCCTGCTCCCCCTCGCCGGATCCCTTCGGCGGTTCGGTCGGTCCATCGGGCCCGCCTCCGTCGCCCTCGTCGCACGCCGGGGTGTCGTGATCGGCGCATCGGTTGAACACGAGCCAGTCGCCGTCGAGCAGTTCCGAGGGGATCGCCTGGATCGGCCCAACGACGCCGTTGCTTCCGACGACCGCCATCTCGCCCGCGGGGATCTCCACGGACCCGGTGGATCCCCTGGCCGTGACCACCCCCTCCACCACGGCGATCGTCGTGGATCCCTCGTCCACCAGCAACGCGTATCCCGTGCCGTGGACCCACGCCGTCGCGGTCGGGGTCTCGATCTCGAAGCGGCTCTGGGCGTCGGTGAGCTCCGCCACGCGGTGGTAGGAGTTGCCTTCGGCCTGACTGCTCTCGATGACCCTCGAGACTGCCGCATCGCCCAGGGTCTCGAGGGTCACCAGGGTGAACAACGTGTCGAAGTCGAGGCGGGTGAGGCTCCCGTCGAAGTATTCGATCGACGCCCGCCCATCGGGTCCGGTCCGAACGGTATCGCCCTCGCGGAGCGACGTGCCGTCCTCTCCCGTCTCGAAGGCGCCGTTGCCGCGCTGGACCGCGACCTGTCCACCGAGGAGGCGGAGCGTCGCGAACTGCTTGGCGGAGGCGGTTCCACCGGAGAAGATCAGGATCGCCCCGACCAACAGCAGCGCCAGTACGAAGACCGCGGTGATCGAGATCTCGAAGCCACGTTTCGTCTTCTCGGACAGCGCTCAGGCTCCTCCCGCGGATGGACCGATTCTCGTGGCTCCGCCGCCCAACGGCAACCATGTCGGGCGCATCTCATCCTCACTCGGCGCGGCGAAGACCAACCACCTAATGCGAAGGTCGGGGGCGTTGGTCTTTCTGCCTCGGGTTATCCCCAAACTCGGCTCTGCGGCGGAGCTCGGCCTCGATCAGCTCCTCGAGATCGCCGTCCATGACCCGATCGACGTCGCCGATCTCGACGTTGGTCCGGTGGTCCTTCACGAGCCGGTACGGCGCCAGGACGTAGGAGCGGATCTGCGAGCCGAAGTCGATCCCCTTGCGTTCGCCCCGGAGGTTCTCGAGCTTGTTCTGCTGATCCTGCCGCATCCGCTCGGCCAGACGGGCCTTGAGGATCCGCATCGCCACCGCGCGGTTCTGCAGCTGCGAGCGCTCGTTCTGACAGGCGGCCGTGATCCCGCTCGGGAGGTGCGTGATCCGGACCGCAGAGTCCGTGGTGTTGACGGACTGCCCGCCCGGACCCGTCGAGCGGTACACGTCGATCCGCAGATCCTTCGGGTCGATGACGATGTCCTCATCGGCGGTCTCCTCGAGCAGCGGGATCACATCGAGGTTGGCGAACGACGTGTGCCTCCTCTTCTGCGCATCGAACGGCGAGATCCGAACCAGCCGGTGCACGCCGCGCTCCGCGGACAGGAGGCCGTACGCGTACGGCCCGTGGACGATGAAGGTTGCGCTCTTGATGCCGGCCTCGTCGCCGTAGAGCACCTCGTCGACCTCGACGTGTAGCTTCTCCCGTTCTGCCCATCGCAGGAACATCCGAAGCAGCATCTCGGCCCAGTCCTGCGATTCGGTGCCGCCGGCGCCCGCGTGCAGGGTGGCGACCGCATCGTGGTCGTCGTACTCGCCACCGAGGAGCGTCGCCAGCTCGAGCTTCTCGACGTCGCGTTCGAGCTCTCGGACGGCGCGGGCGAGCTCGCTCGTCATCTCGCGATCCGCCTCACCTTCGAGGAGCTCGTCCATCGTCCGCGCGTCCTCGAGCCGGCGGACCAGCACGTCGTAGCGTTCGATCTCGGCCCGCAGGCGGGCCAGAGTGGTCGTCAGCTGTTGGCCGCGGGCGGGATCGTCCCAGAGCGATGGATCCGAGGCATCGCGCTCCAGCTCGGCCGCCTTCGAACGCTTGTCGTCGACGTCAAAGGAACTCCTTCGCCGACGCGATCCGCTTGGCGAGCTCGGCGAGCGTCTGGGTGTGGTCATCCATCGTCGCGTCATCGTAACGGCACCCGACAAGGTCCCCGGCATGGCCCGGCCGGGGCGGGGCAGGCGGGCTATCCTCACGATCGTGGCGGATCTCGAACCGGGCGACCGGCTCGGCGCCTACCGCCTCGAGGAACGGCTCGGCGAGGGCGCGGTGGGAGTCGTCTTCCGCGCGATCAAGGAGCCCGAGGGCAACGAGGTCGCGCTCAAGGTGCTTCGCGCCGAGCTGTTGGCCGACGAGACGTTCCGGCGGCGGTTCGTCCACGAGGCGCGCGCGGCCGGCGAGGTGCGGCACAAGCACCTCGTCCCGATCACGGACGCCGGAGAGGCGGAGGGCCGTCCCTACCTCGCGGTGGCGTTCGTCCGCGGTCAGACGCTCGAGGCGCGCCTGGCGAGCGACGGGCGGATGACCCTCGAGGACATGGTCCGCGTCGTCGCCCACGTCGCGTCGGGGCTCGACGCCTTGCACGCGGGGGGGATCGTGCACCGCGACGTGAAGCCGTCGAACGTGATCATCGACGAGACGGGTTCGGCCAACCTCACGGACTTCGGGCTCGCGAAGGGCCGGGCGTACACGGTGCTCACCAAGCCCGGGATGGTGATGGGGACGCTCGACTACCTCGCGCCAGAGCTGCTCCGCGGCTCCGAGGCGACCGGGGCCTCGGACATCTACGCGCTGGGATGCCTCGCGTACGAATGCACCGCTGGCCGCGCCCCGTTCGCGGACACGTCGATGTTCGACCTCGCGAGCGCGCATCTGAACGTCGAGCCACCCGACCCGTGCACGGACCGCCCCGACGCGCCGGAGGGGCTGTCGTGGGCGATCCTCCAGGCGCTCGACAAGGATCCCGAGAGCCGGCCGCCGACGGCCACGGCGTACGCTCACCTGATCTCGTTCGCGGCAGGCAGCCATGCTCCATCACCGTCGCCGCCAGCGCCGCCGCCGCCTTAGGCGGTCCCGTCCCCCGTCCCGGCCCTGCGCGGGAGCGGCAGCTCGCCCGTCGACCGCCTGTGCAACCACGCGAGCTTGCCGGCCACGCGCTCCAACCGTTCCTGGTCGCCCGTGCGCTCGGCGAGGCGTCGAGCGCGCTCCCACAGCTCCTCCGCTCGTCCGAGGGCCTCGACCGACACCGCATGCTCGGCCGCCCGCTCGAGGTACGCGAGCCCCTTCTCGGTTTCGTCGCTCCGGTAGAAGTAGAACGCGAGCTGTTCCAGCCGTTCGTCCACCTGATCGCCCAGGTGCGCCTCCATGGCGTCACCGACGCGTGCGTACAGCTCGCGCTGGGAGGTCGGGGTGAGGGTCGAGAGCGCCGCCTCCTGCAACAGGCCGTGTCGGAACGTGCACTCGAGCTCGGGGAAACGCCGGACCTCGCGCACGATCTCGGCGCGCAGGAGCGCGGCGATGTCGCCCTCCGCGCTGCCCGCGACCGCCGCGGCGACCGAGACCGGGAACTCGCGCCCGACGACCGAGGCCACCTGCGCGAGCCGCCGCGCGCCGGGTTCGAGGCGGTCGATGCGCGCCACGAGCAGCGCCTCGAGCGCGGGCGGGAGCTCGGCCGCGGTCTTGGGAGTGATCGTCCACGTCCGCCGCCGATCGCCGCCCGTCTCGAGCAGCGCGCGCAGCAGCTCCTCGAGGTACAGGGGGTTGCCCTCGGCCTTGGCCACGACCTCGTCCTTGACCGGCTCCCCGACCAGGCCGGCCGGCACGAGCTCGTCGATCAGCACGCGGGCGGCCTCAGCCTCGAGCGGCGCGAGCCACAGTTCCTCCACGCGGTGCGCGAATCGCGTCTGCGTCACCAATCGGAACGACCAACCCTCCGAACCGGGGTCGGGCCGCATCGCCGCGGCGAGCATGACCGCGGAACGATCGGTCAGCGCGAGCAACCCCTCGGCCAGGTCTCGGGTGGTCCGATCGGCCCAGTGGAGGTCGTCGATCGCCAACACCAGCGGGCGCGTCGCAGCGAGCGCCTCGGCCCACCGCCCGAACGCGTCCTGCACCCGATCCGACAGCTCGTCGGCCGAGAGCGCGAGCAGCTCACGTTCGACATCCTGCTCCAAGCGGATCGACAGGATCAGGCCCAGGTACGGAAGGGTTCGGTCTTGCGCCGCCCCCAGGAGCGCGCCGGCCCGCGCTCGTAGCTTGGTGCGGACCGCGAGCTCGGTATCCGTCTCCTCGACCCCCAGCCAGGTCCGCAGGAGCTCGACGAAGGGACCGTACGGCGAGCCCGCCCCATAGGAGACGCACCGGCCCTCGAGCCGCGTGACCTCCTCGCCCGCGAGCGAAAGGAGCTCGGCGAGCATCCGGGTCTTGCCCAGCCCGGCGTCCCCCACCAGGAGCACCACCTGCCCGCGGCCGGCGCGCAGATCCGCGACCGCCGTCCCCAACCCCGCGAGCTCGCGCTCGCGGCCGACCAGGGGGGTGCGCGACGGCGGCTCCGTGACGGGACGTGGGCCGACCAGGCGCGACGCCGTCACGGGTTCGGACCGCCCCTTCACCGTGACCTCGCCGAGCGGCTCGAGCACGAACCGTTCGTCCAGCCGCGACGCCGTCCCGGGGCCGATCGCGATCGAACCCGGCTGGGCGGCGCTCTGGAGCCTCGCGGCCACGTTCGTCGTGTCGCCGAGCGCGACGGTCTGCGAGTCCTCCCCGCCGACGAGCCCGACCGCCGCCGGTCCGCTGTTGACGCCCACGCGGACGTTGAAGCCCTCGATCCCCCACGCCGCCTCGACCTCGCCCGCGTAGCCGGCCGCGACCCCGATGATCCGCAACGCCGCCCGTGCCGCGCGTTCGGGATCGTCCTCGTGGGCGGCGGGAACGCCGAAGTATGCGCAGATCCCGTCGCCCATGAACGCCTGGATCACGCCGCCGAACTCCTCGACGGCGCGACTCATCCGCGTGACGCACTCTCCGATGAGCGCCTTGACCTCGTCGGGCCCGAGCCGTTCGCCGAGGCCGGTGGACCCGACGATGTCGGCGAACAGCGCCGTGATCGGCCGCATCTCGTCCTGCCGCATCCCCTCTGGCCGCCGCGGTTCGTCGCTCACCGGAACCTCCTCGGGCCGCAGCCTAGCCCGCCGTGCCTGCGGTGAGCGAGGTCACCTCGGCCAGGTGCCCCGGAGCACCGACCCGGCGGAGCGTCCGATCTACCGTCGCCTCGAGACGTACCGATGGAAGGAACCGAAGGGAGGGAACGATGAGCACCAGGGTCGGAACACAGCAGGCGCCTAGGGCGGGCGGTTCCATCTTGCTCGCTACGTTCCTCGCGTCGCTCGTCATGCTGACCACAGCCATGGTCGCCATCTCGTTCGACCAAGGACAGCAGGGTGAGACGACGTTCGTCGGCCGCCAACTGGTCAACACGCCGGTGGTCAACACGCCGAGCGAGCTGAGCGCCGGGGTCGTCGGCGAGGCCGAGCAGACGTCCGTCGGCGGGACCGCGGCGAACACGCCAAGCGAGCTGAACGCCGGGATCAGCTGGAGTTCTCCGCCAGGATCACTGCACAAGCTCGGGACCGATACCCCGACTGAGCTCTCAGGTGGGGTCATCGGCGACGGGCTCCCGGCGGAGATCTACGCTCGCAACCAGCGCCGTTGAGCCAGCGAACCGCGGACCGCCCCGGCCGATCCCGGCCGGGGCGTTCGCTTGTCGCGGCCCGGGATCCCCGCGTAGGCGAGAGACGTCCTCGACAGCTGGCTCGCCGTGCGGACTCGCCGTGGCCGCATCCTCGGCGCGATCATGACGGTCAGATCGCCGTGCCACCGTGCCAGGCTGCGGGTCGGCATGGGGCTTTGTACGAGTCGTGAGCGAGGTCGATCGGGAGTTGATACACGCCGTGCCCGTG
>DASXTX010000110.1:0-4022 GCA_036505195.1 Actinomycetota bacterium | reverse complement strand
GTCCTCGGGCCTGACGGGCGACCACGCGCCCTCGATCCGGCCCTGCTCGTCGACGAGGAACGACGAGCGGATGAGCCCCACGGAGGTCGTGCCGCCCCGGACCTTCTCGCCCCAGGCGCCCCATGCCTCCGCCGTCGCGTGGTCCGGGTCCGAGAGCAACGGGAACCCGAGCTTGTACTTCTCGTCGAACGCGAGCTGCTTGTCGGGCAGGTCGGGCGAGATCCCGACGACCTCCGTGCCGATGCCGGCGAGATCCTGCCGATGATCCCGGAGGTCGCACGACTGGACGGTACACCCGGGCGTGTCCGCCTCGGGGTAGAAGTAGACGAGGAGCTTCCTCCCGCGGTAGTCCTCGAGGCGTACGGCGGAACCGTGCTGGTCCAGGAGCTCGAAGGGCGGCGCCGGGTCGCCGCGCTGCAGCGTGGTCACGCTCCTACGGTACCCGGGGGGTGCGGATGCGATGGGACCCGTCGGCCGGCACCGACGGGCCAGTCGAGGGCGCCGGCGAACGTGCGCTTCGCGCCGATCTCCCAGGTAGGTCGGGATCTCCGCGGGACCCATCGCTCGCAGCGTGCGGTGGGTCCCGCGGTCCGATCCCCCTACCCCGCTATCTCCAGGCCCTGCGCCGGGAGCCGGAGCGCACGAGCAGCACGAGCAGGACGGCCACGCCGATCGAGGCGAGCCAGTCGACCCCCGCCGTCTCCTTGAAGAACGCGCCGGCGAGCCAGCCGCCCAGCACGGCCCCGACCACGCCGATGGCGAGCGTGCCCAGTAGGCCGACCGGGTCTCGGCCCGGCACCAGCATCCGAGCGAGCAGACCCACGATCAGTCCCACGAGGATGTAGCCGAGGATCGAGCCGATGTCGGTGTCCAGGCGGAGGTTGTCGCCCTTGGCCGCGACCAGCGGAACGGCGGCGAGCGCCGCCCCCATGCCTTCCGATTCGAGGATCGGTCTCATGGTGCACCTCCCATGTCCACGGGGCCATCTCCACGGGAGGTGTACCCGCGGCGGTGGCCCCCCAACCGTCGAGACGGACCGTGCTCGCTGCATAGGGGAGCAACGCCGTGGGTACGACCGGAGCGCTCGAACGACGGCCTCGGGGTGGCGTGCGCCACCTACGAAGGAGGATCAGGCCAAGGAGGATCAGGATGAGGTGGCGTAGGCTCCGGCGCCGGCCCGGCGGGGTGATCGACCGGCGCGGAGAGGCTGCACCGGCAGGGTACGGCGGCCGTGGACTCGGCGGGATCCCGATCCCGGTGGGTGGCGGGGTGGGCGCCGTCATCCTGCTCGTCGTCGTCGTGTTCGCGTTCCAGCTGTGCTCCGGTGGCGGGTTCGGCATCCCGGGCGCGCCCGATCTCGGGGGCGCCGAGGAGGCGCCGCGGGGAGGATCCGGTCCGAGCGAGGAGGGGACGCGAGCCCAGGTCGTAGACGCGGTGGTCGACGACATCCAGACGATGTGGGACCAGGACATCTTCCGCCCGGCCGGGAGGGCCTACCGGGACACCTCGGTCGTCCTGTTCACCGATCGGACCGACTCGGGCTGCGGCGTCGCCTCGGCCGCGACCGGTCCGTTCTATTGCCCCGCGGACGGTCGCGTGTACCTGGATCTGGGGTTCTTCCGCGAGCTCGATCAGAGGTTCGGCGCCCCGGGGTGACTTCGCGCAGGCCTACGTGATCGCGCACGAGATCGGGCACCACGTGCAGACGCTCCTCGGCACGAACGCGGCCGTGCAACGCGAGTCCAGGGACAACCCGTCCGAGCGAAACGAGCTCTCCGTCCGCCTCGAACTGCAGGCCGACTGCTACGCCGGCGTCTGGGCCTCATCGACCTACGCCCGGGACGTGCTCCAGCCCGGCGACATCGGGGAGGCCCTGACGGCGGCGGCGGCGGTGGGCGACGACCGGATCCAGGAGCAGACGCAGGGCAGGATCGATCCCGAGACGTTCACGCACGGGACGTCCGAGCAGCGGGTCACCTGGTTCCGGACCGGTTTCGGCTCGGGCGATCCGAACGCCTGCGACACGTTCGACGCCGACATCTGATGGCGCCCACGGGCCGCTCCTTCGAGCGAGCGTATCGGCGTGGCCGCACGCCGTGGGACACCGGCGTCACGCCGCGGGAGATCGTTGAGCAGGCTTCCGCGATGCAGCCCGGACGGGCGCTCGATCTGGGATGCGGCACCGGGACGACCGTGCTGTGGCTCGCCCAGCACGGGTGGACGGCGGTCGGCGTGGACCGTTCGGCGCTCGCGATCGAGTCGGCCCGGCGGAAGGCCGACTGGACGTCGGGAGCCATGTTCGTGGAGGGCGACGTGACACGGCTCGACGCCCTCGAGGTCGACGGACCCTTCGATCTGCTCCTGGACATCGGGTGCTTCCACGGCGTGCCGGCCCGGCGTCGAGGCGCGTACGTGCGCCAGGTGACCCGGGTCGCCGGTCCCGGCGCGACGATGATCATCTTCGCGTTCGGGCCGAGCGTGCGGTGGCCGGGCTCGACGCGGACGCGCGAGCCGGAGATCCGGCGGCGGTTCGGGGAGGTCTTCGAGCTCGAACGCGTGGCGCCCGGGCGTGACCCCCCGGGCGGCGCCTGGTTCTACCTCCGGCGGCGTTGAGGGGATCGAACCGGAGGCATTTGGGTCGACGTTCTCGGAACCGTTCGGTAGCCTGCGCGGTCACGCACACCGGGGGGAGCATCACCACGACGACGTCTCGACGACGATACACGGCGCCCGCGACCGCCCTCGCGACCGTCGTCCTGATCCTCGCGTTCGCCGCTCCGGCCTCCGCGAGCGGCGAGCCTGGGGATGCCGGCGCGTCGGGGGCGACCGAAGCGACCGTGGCGGTTGTTCCGGCGGTCCCCGCGGGGGCGCTCCCGGGCATCGACGTCTCGAACCATCAGGGCACGATCGATTGGCCATCGGTCGCGGCCTCCGGCACGCGGTTCGCGTTCGCCAAGGCCACCGAGGGCCGGACCTTCATCGATCCGATGTACGCGACCAACAAAGCGGGCGCCGCACTGGCCGGTGTCGTGTTCGGGGCCTACCACTTCGCGCGGCCGGACGACACCGCGAACGACGCGGTGATCGAGGCCGACCACTTCGTCGACGTCGCTCAGCTCGGACCGGGCAACCTGCTCCCGGTCCTCGACATCGAGAGCACCGGTGGGCTCACGCAGGCACAGGTCACCCAGTGGATCCTCGCGTGGCTCGATCGCGTGACCGTGCGGCTCGGCGTCCGGCCGATCGTCTACACGAGCCCGAAAGGGTGGGAGAACCGGACCGGGGACACGACCGCCGTTGTCGACGCCGGCTACAGCGTGCTCTGGGTGGCGCACTGGGGGGTGGCGTCGCCCACCGTGCCCGCGGCGAACTGGGGCGGCAACGGGTGGACGTTCTGGCAGTACGGCAACTGCGGCGCCGTCCCCGGGATCGACGGATGCGTCGACGTGGACTGGTACGAGACCGGCTCGTTCGACCCCGTGACGATCCCGGCCCCCGACGATGTGCCGCCCTCCGCGACGTTCGCGCTCCCCGTCACGCCGGGCGACCCCGTCGTGATCTCGTTCAGCGAGATCGTGCGACAGGTGACGCCGGAGAACGCGTTCGTGTGGATCCCGGGCACCGGGACCTACCCCGACGTCGAGCTCTCGTGCCGGTCGGGCAAGGGCGCCGACGTCGACTGCGTCTCGGGCAACGTCCGCACCGCGCTCGTGCGACCGCTCGAACCGTTCGTGCTAGGCGAGACCTACGAGGCCGTCGTGAACCCCGCGATCGCGCCGGTGCTCGTGGTGGATCGGAGCGCGAACCCCGTCCCGACCACCACCCAGGGGTTCGCGACGCCCACCGAGGTCGAGGAGGATAGCTCCGCGATCTCCTACGCGTGGCGCACGGCCTCGAACGCGCGCGCCAAGGGCGGTCGCTACGAGGTCGAGCATCGGGCCGGCGCGACCGCCTCGTTCGCCTTCGCGGGCGGATCGGTCACCTGGTACACGGCCGTGGGACCGAACCGGGGCAAGGCCGCG